>NZ_JBVVQA010000034.1:0-16982 GCF_055811455.1 Mesorhizobium sp. WSM4845 | reverse complement strand
TGCCGGCCTGAGAGACCCGCTTGCCGCCGACCCGCAGGCTTTGCTGTCCGGAACGCAGGTCGATCCCGCCCGCGTTCGTTCGCAGTGGCAATTCTATCAGAGCCTTGATCCGGAGTTCGTGCTGAAGCGGCTAACCGCGTCGCTGACCCCGCCGAAATCGGTTCGGCTTTCGATCGTCGAGGATCGCATCGTTGCCGAGGGTGAGGCTCCCGACACCTGGATAGATCGGGCACGCGTAGCGGCCCGACAGCTTGAGGCAGGCGGACCGGTATTCGACTTCTCCAAGGTTCGCGATGTGAGCCCCGAAGCACGCGCGGCGGAGCACTGGCAGACTTATGTGTCGCGTCTTGAGGCCCAACCGGGAATCATCGTCGCCCAACAAAGGGCGAGTGGCGGACATTTCTACATTTCCGGCCTGAGAGATCCGCAGGCCGCCGACCCGCAGGCTCTGCTGTCCGGAACGGACGTTGATCCGGCTCGCGTTCATTCGCAGTGGCAATTCTATCAGAGCCTTGATCCGAAGTTCGTGGTGAAGCGGCTGATGGCGTCGCTGGTCCCGCCGGATTCAGTACGATTTTCGATCATCAAGGATCGCATCGTTGTCGTGGGCGAGGCTCCTGCCGCCTGGATAGATCGGGCGCGGGTCGCCGCCCAACAACTGGCCGCGGACGGACTCTCTCTAGAAATTTCCGAGCTGCGCGAGGTGACCCCTCAGGAACTCACGCATTTGAGGGAGGCTATTCAAGCGGTCGACATTTTCTTCGATTCTGGCAAGGCTGTACCGGGACCAGAGCAACTGCCAGTTCTCGACCAATTGGCGAATCAATTGAAAGAATTGGCCAAGGACGCCCGCAAGGCAGGCGTAACAGCACAGTTCATGTTGACCGGCCATTCGGACACCGTGGGCCGTGAGACGGCCAACGCGTCGATCAGCGCCGCCCGCGCCGAGACAGTTCGTGCGCTTCTCAAGAAGCGCGGCGTCGCTCCGGAATCGCTTTTGGTTCGCGGCGCGGGCACTTTTGAGCCGGCGGAGACTGAGAATAGCCGAACCGGGAGCTCCGCCAATCGCAGAGTTTCGGTTACGGTAAACTTCCACTAGGGCCCAGGTTATTGCAAAAAAAGATCTGCATGTTGGGCGGGTTCGCTGTCGGAAAGACGAGTCTGGTTCGCAGGTTTGTGCAAAGCATCTTTTCAGAAACCTACTTGACCACGGTGGGAGTGAAAATCGACAAGAAGAGTGTTGTACTGCCGGATAAAACCGTGGATCTGATTTTGTGGGATCTGGCCGGCGAAGACGATATCGGGTCGTTCCGCGTCAGCTATGTGCGGGGCGCGAGCGGGCTCGTGCTTGTCGTCGATGGAACCCGCGCCGCTACCCTAGCAGTGGCGCTCACGCTGCGCGAGCGGGCCGAGGCCGAATTCGGCGCCATGCCGTTCGTATTGCTGTTCAACAAATCCGATCTGGCCGATCGGTGGGCAATATCGGATAGTGAGATCAACGAACTGAGGCAACTTGGATGGCAAATCTATCTGACAAGTGCGCTTTCGGGTGAATATGTTGATGATGCGTTCCGCCAGCTTGCTTCGATGGTCACCGAATAGACCATGCGTGGATTGCCAAGAGAAGTCAGAAGCTGGATTTACGATTTCTTCTCCAACGAGCACTCTGTCGCATATCTGAAAATTGATGCCCAGCTTTGCATCGCTGAGAAGGGCGGCAGTGTTGAACATTACGGCCTATCATCACTTTGCATTGGCAAGCCCGTTGCCGAGCAGCTTGCGTTCATGGAAGGTTTGCTGCCTTGCCCGGAGCTTCCATATCATATGGCCATGGTCGAACTGCCCAGCGGGCGTGTCGCGGACCTTCATCTTTTTGCTGGCAATGCCTGCGTATGGCTGCTCTTTCTTGACGCCACTGCCGAACGCGACAACAGGCAGCGGCTTCAACAGAAGGCTTATGAAATGACACTCCTGCAAGAGAGGGAGCGTCAACTCAACGAAAAATTACAGTTTACGAACGAGGCGTTGCGGCAGAGCCAGGAGGGATTGTCGCGTGAATACCAGCGCGCCGAAAGCCTGCTCCTCAACATTCTTCCGGCGTCGATCGCGGAGCGGTTAAAGGCCGACGAGCAAATTGCAGACAACCATGCTGACGTGAGTGTGCTTTTTGCCGACATCGTCGGATTTACGGAAAGAGCGCGGAACGTCGGAGCCGAGGTAACGCTGGCTATTTTGAACTACTTCTTCAAGGCAGCGGATCTGCTCTCGGAACGAGACGGCTGCGAAAAGATCAAGACAATCGGCGATTGTGTGATGGTGGTCGCTGGCCTGCCCGTCGCGCGATCCGATCATGCAGAAGCTCTTGCGCACTATGCACTTGAACTGCGGAAGGCGGTTAAGCACGAACGCTTCGCAGGAGAACCGATAAGCCTCAGAATTGGAATTCACTCAGGACCAATCGTCGCGGGCGTCATAGGCAAAAGGCGGTTTGCCTATGACCTGTGGGGCGAGACCGTCAATCTCGCCGCACGTATTCAAACGTCAGCGGAGCCCGATGAAATCCGCGTTTCGGATGCAACTCACAAACTGCTTGGACCAAATTTTGCTTGCGAACCACTCGCGGAAACGGAATTGCGTGGTACAGGTCGTGTGCGAATGTGGCGGCTCCCGGCCTGATTTGCCGGGCTACTTCACGTCCGATTTAATAAACTGCTGCAGTTCCGGGGTCTTCGGCCTGCCGAAGAGTTCAACCGAAGGCCCCTCTTCCCAGATCTTTCCGTGATGCATGAAAATCGTTGTGGTCGCCACCCGGCGGGCAAAACCCATCTCGTGGGTGACGAGCAGCATGGTCATTCCGTTACGGGCGAGCGTTTCCAGCACGTTCAGCACCTCCTCGGTCAGTTCCGGATCGAGCGCCGACGTCACCTCGTCGAACAGCATCACCTTGGGACGCATGGCGAGCGAGCGGGCGATCGCCACGCGTTGCTGCTGGCCGCCGGAAAGCTGGTCGGGATAAGCGTCGAACTTCTCCGACAGGCCAACCATGCCGAGAACTTCCTCCGCAGTGGTTTTGGCTTCAGCTTTCGACACCAATTTGACGATCCGCGGCGCCAGCATGATGTTTTCGGCCACCGTCAGGTGCGGAAAGAGATTGTAGCTTTGGAAGACGATGCCGACATCGGTGCGCAGCTTGCGCAACTCTTTCGGGTCTCGGCCAACGGCGTGGCCGGCAACGTCGATGCGGCCGGAATTGATCTTTTCCAGTCCGTTGATGCAGCGCAGAAGCGTGCTTTTTCCGGAACCGGAGCGGCCGATCAACGCAAACACATCGCCCCGATTGACGGACAGCGAGACGCCCTTGAGGACTTCGACAGCTCCGAAGCTCTTGTGGACATTATCAATAAGCACTTCCGGCATGGAGCCTCCTTTCCAGCAGACGCGACAGCTGGGACAATGGATAGCAGACGACAAAGTAGAGAGCCGCGACTGCGAGAAAAACGCGGAACGGCTGGAACGTCGCGTTGTTGATGAGTTGCCCGGCGCGGGCGAGTTCAACGAAGCCGATGATCGAGGTGATCGACGTGTTCTTGACCACCTGCACGGCAAAGCCGACGGTGGAAGGGAGCGCGATGCGTAGGGCCTGGGGCAGGATGACGTAGCGGTACTGCTGGGCTCGCGTCATCGCCAAGGATTCCGACGCCTCCCATTGCTGCTTGGCCACGGCCTGAATGGAGCCGCGCCAGATCTCCGCAAGGTAGCCCGAGGCATAGATCGTCATCGAAACGCCGGCTGCGACCAGGGGCGGCATTTGAAAGCCGGCGAGGCTGAGGCCGTAATACGAAAGAAACAGGATCATCAGCACGGGAATGCCCTGGATGACCTGGATGTAGGTGGCGGCGGCAACCCGCACGGCCTTGCGTGTCGAGGTCCGCGCGAGTGCAATGATGAAGCCGATAAAGCCTCCACCGGAAAGCGCAATGACGGTCAAAAGGATCGTCCACTGCAGCGCCGAGACAAGGAAACCGAATTCGCTGAAGCCGAAAGTCCGGAGCGTCATGCCTGCACCTCCGCAAGGGAGGTCGTCGTCGTGCGCGCCACACGGCGCCCGAACAGGCCCCAGCCGACGAGCGCCAGTATCGCGCGCAACGCCAGGGCGAGAGCCAGATAGATCAGCGTCACGACGATATAGACTTCGAAAGAACGAAAACTCTGCGATTCGACAAAGGCTGCGGAAGCGGCGAGTTCCTTGGTCGAAATCGCCGAGCAGATGCTTGAAGCAAGCATCATCAGGACGAATTGGCTGCACAGCGCCGGATAGACCTTGGCGATTGCCGGCATGATGATGACATGGCGATAGATTTGAAAGGACGTGAACCCGAGCGCTTCGCCCGCCTCGATCTGCGACTTGTGGACGGCTTCTATGCCGGCTCGGATAATTTCGGTCGAATAGGCGGCGAGGTTTATCGTCATGCCGATCAGCGCCGCCGTCGTTGCACTAACCCGCAGACCAACGCCGGGTAGCCCGAAATAGATGATGAAAAGCTGAATCAGGAATGGCGTGTTGCGGATGATCTCGACATACGCATCGACCATGAGCCGCACTGCCCGGCCGTGCATCGAACGCAGCGACGCGAGAACGATGCCGAACGAACTTCCCATCACGATGGAGGCGGCGGACAACATGATCGTCAGCCATATCCCGGCGACAATCTCGTCGGTGTATTGCGCGATAGCGCCGAACTGGAATGTGTAAGACATTCTTGGTCCTCGATCGGAACGTCACCAACGAATTTGCCGGACGCAGATAGTCCGGCAACCTTTCGTGAGATCAGAACAAAGGCAGTTGCGGCATCGCGGTGCCCGTCCACTTCGTCGCGATGGCGTCAAGTTCGCCGGAATTCTTCATCAGATAGATCGCGGTGTTGAGCCACTGGTGCACCTCGAAATCCTGGAGCGTGGTGGCCATGGAGTTGCCTTGCCGGAAAAAGGTGAAGCCGACCTGCAGACCGGCGTCCGGCCTCTGCTGAATGATGGCGTTGGCAACCGTCGAGGGGAGCGCGGTCGCATCGACCTGGCCGGCAAAGAGCGCCTGAGCGGTTGTCGAATCGTCCTCGAACACGACGATCTCGAGCCCCGGCACGGCGACCCGCCGCAATGCGGCTTCCTGCGACGAGCCCCGATTGACGCCAACGCGTTTGCCTTCGAGCTCTGATAGCTGGGCGAATTTCTGATCTGGGCCAGAGACGATCACCATGTTGAAGGCACTGTAGGGCTGGGTGAACATGACGGTCTTGGCCCGTTCTCCGGTAGGCGCCAGTGTGGCCACCAGGAAATCGACCTTGCCGGTTTGCAGGGCTGGGATTCGCGACGGCGGCGTCAGCGGAACGAGTTCCGCCTTCACTCCAAGATAACCGGCAATGAGGTTGGCGACGTCCACGTCGTAGCCCGTCGGATTGCCGCTTTCATCGACCATGCCCATCGGAGGCGCGCCGGTCACGACGCCGATTCGGACGCTGCCGCGTGACGTAATCTCTTCCAGAGTGATGGCGCTGGCGGGCGCGTTGGCCATCGCTAGCATTGGGACGGCAAGGCTGATCGCGGCGAATATTGCGCGGATTTTGACAAGTGGTTTCATGGTGTTCTCCTCCGTGAAAGATCCCGAGGCGCCGACTGCGAGGCGCCTATCAAATATGTCCGTGCATCCACCGGCATTGACACGATCGGACAGATGGCTGTGTCTGCTCCTAGAGCTTCGATGTTGGAAAATTGGATCTGCACACTGCCCTTGGCGACTGCACAGGGCGGTCTCCGCGGGCCTTAGCCCCGCATTTGCGAGCGTGCCGATCTCATTTCTCCTCCAACCGCCCTATATTGATGTTATCGATAACATAATGTCAAGTGCCCAGCGCGTGTTTCATGGATTGTTAGCCCCAAATGCGTGAAATACAGGAGATTCGCGGCTTGGTTGCGCGTCTAAGGACATTCGCTTCGGCGACTCCCCGATCTTGGCTCTCCTCGATGCTCGAGTTGTAACATTGTCGAGCAGTCGCAGACGCCCGAAATGGCTGACCGTTCTGCTGCACTGTCAGCCCAGCTTGGATCCGTTGGCCGTAAGATAGACGGCATAAAGCGAAGTCGTCGCGCAGATGAAGAGTCGATTGCGGCGAGTTCCGCCGAAAGTGACGTTCGCGACGGTCTCGGGAATACGGATCTTGCCGATTAGCGTTCCGTCCGGATCGAAGCAGTGAACCCCATCACCGGCGCTGGTCCAGACGCGGCCTTTCGTGTCGATCCGGAAGCCGTCGAAAAATCCGCTGGCGCATTCGGCAAAGACGTCGCCGCCGCTCAGCCTTCCTTCGACGCCGACGCGGAACTTCCGGATGTGACGGGGTCCGCGCTCCAGGTGCGTAGCGCCCGTGTCGGCGACATAGAGCAGTTTTTCGTCGGGGGAAAACGCAAGGCCGTTGGGCTTGACGAAGTCGTCGGCGACTCGAGTGACGGCGCCCGTCGCCGCATCGACCCGGTAGACATGGCAGCCGCCGATCTCTTCCTCGCCGTAATCGCCCTCATAGTCGTGCATGATGCCGTAGGGCGGATCCGTGAACCAGATCGCGCCGTCCGACGCAACCACGACGTCGTTCGGCGAGTTGAAGCGCCTGCCTTCGAACCGGTCGGCAACGATCGTGATCGCGCCGTCGAACTCCGTCCTTGTCACCCGTCGCGTCAGGTGCTCGCAGGTGACAAGCCGCCCCTGATTGTCGACCGTGTTTCCGTTGCCGTTATTGCAAGGCTGGCGGAACACCGAGACCGAGCCGTCGGTCTCATCCCAGCGCATCATCCGGTTGTTCGGAATGTCGGACCAGATGAGATAGCGGCCCGGCCCGAACCATGCAGGGCCCTCCAGCCAGCGCCCGCCCGACCAAAGCCGCTCGACGCGTGCGTGCCCGACGAAGCAGGCGGCAAATCGCGGATCGAGCATTTCGAAATCTGTATCCTCAATTTCTCCAAACACTGGGTTGAGTTCTCCTGGTTATTCGCGCGGCAACGGGTACTTGACCGGCGTGCATCGATCTCGTGCGGCGGCATGCGCGGCGCGACGGCTGTTGCCAGCGCGTCATGATAGCGATAACATACATGTCGTAGTTTGATTTCCAAGGGGGCATGCATGAGGACAAGCGCGCGATGAATCCATGGCACGCTCGCTCGTTAGTGTGCGTCCCGCAACCGGCTTGCGGAACGTCATGATGCCCAAGGAACTGAACGCCAAATCTCCCGAGAACCAGGTGCCGACGATGCTTGACGTGGCCCGCCGGGCCGGCGTCTCGGCGATGACGGTTTCGCGAGCACTCAAGAAGGACGGCCGCGTCTCGGATGCAACGCGTGAACGGATCCTGGCGGCGGTAAACGAGCTTGGTTATGTGCTCGACCAGTCCGCCGGAAGCCTGTCATCACGCAAGACCGGGTTTGTGGCCGCGATCATTCCCTCGATCAACAATTCGAATTTTGCCGACACCGCCCGCGGCATCACCGACGAACTGGAGAATACGGGTCTTCAGCTTCTGCTCGGCTACACCGACTACACGGCGGAAAAGGAAGAAAGGCTGATCGAGGCGATGCTTCGCCGCCGTCCGGAGGGCATTATCCTGACCGGCGGCACACATACCGATCTGACGCGGCGCATGTTGGAAAGCGCGGGCATTCCGGTGGTTGAAACGTGGGAATTGCCGCCGAAGCCGATCGATCAGGTCGTCGGCTTCTCAAACGAGGAGGCGATGGCGCTGCTCGTCAGGACATTGGCGAAAAAAGGCTACCGGAAATTCGGCTATATCGGCGGTACGACGTCACGGGATACGCGCGGCAGCCAGCGGCGGGCCGGCTTCATCAAGGCGATCGAGGAACTCGGCCTGCCGCCCGGCCGCCTGGTTTCATTCGGTGTGCCTCCAATTTCGATCGAGCAGGGCGGACAGGCGGTCGTCGGCATGCTGGAGCGCTGGCCGGATACCGAGGTCGCGCTGTGCGTCTCGGATTTGTCGGCGTTTGGTGCGGTGATGGAGTGCAAGCGCCGGGGCATCCGGGTTCCGCAGGACATCGCGATCGCCGGCTTCGGCGATTTCGAGATTGCAGCTTACTGCCATCCGACACTCACGACGGTGAACGTGGACTGCTACGGCATCGGCAAACAGGCCGCACGCAAGCTGATCAAGTCGATCAAGGGCGAGGACAACGGCTTGTCCCAGGAAATTATCTTGACCAGCTACAAGGTGGTGGAGCGGGAAAGCGCCTAACACTCAACCATTCCGGCGATAGAGGCCGCACCATGGCGATGTTCCGCGAAACCGTAAGTCTGAGCCATGACGGCGCAATGAAGGCGCTGAGCGCAGGCATGACGCGAGCAAGCGCAATGGGTGTCCCGCAATGCTTCGTCGTGGTCGACGCCAGCGGCGAGACGATCGCCAGCCTGCGCATGGACGGCGCCAGGTATTTGAGCATGCATACCGCGCGGGCAAAGGCGCGCACGGCGGCAGCCATCAACGCCGCGACAGGCGCAATACCATTCGAGGCAGCGGCGGCAGTCGCATCGCAGGGCGGCGTGAGCTGTCTTCCCAGCGGATTGCCCATCCGCTTCGACAGCAGGCTTGCGGGCGCGATTGGCGTTGGATCGGCAAGCGGCAAGCAGGACAGCGACGTCGCGCGCCGCCCTGGCAGCGATCGGCGCCGCTATGCTGTGAGCGGCTCGCTCCGGTAGCGCGGCCCTTCAGAAGGCGATCTGGACCTTCATCGACTTGTTGCGGTCGCCGGCGATCTCGAAGGCTGCGACGGCTTCCTTGAGCGGATAGATCCTTGTAAGCAGCGGTTTCACATCCACCCGGCGGCGGTTGATCAGGTCGACGGCGAGCGCGAACTCGTCGTGGAAGCGGAACGTGCCGCGCATCTCGATTTCCTTCGCGACGACGAGATTTTGCGGGATCGCCAGGTCGCCGCCGAGCCCGAGCTGCATCAGCACGCCGCGCGGCCTTAGAACCTCAAGACCGGCGCGAACAGCGCGCTCATTGCCCGACGCCTCAAACATCACGTCGAAATATCCCTTGTCGGCGTTGTAGGCCGCCAGCTTGTCGGCGTCGGTCGCGACGTTGATCGTGCGATCGGCGCCGATTTCCGTGGCTGTTTTCAAAACGCCGGCCATCACATCGGTTGCGACGATTTCCCGTGCCCCGTGCGCGCGGGCGGCGATGATGCAAAGCGCCCCGATCGGCCCGCAGCCCGTGACGAGAACCCGCTTGCCCAACAGCGAACCCGCCCGGTTGACGGCGTGCAGGGTAACCGCGAACGGCTCGGCGAAGGCCGCCTCGTTGATCGAGACGTGGTCTGCTATCCGGTGGCACTGCGTGGCGTCGGCGACCAGCCGTTGGCGGAATGCTCCCTGGATATGCGGCATAGGCATGGCGCTGCCGTAAAAGCGCATGTTGAGGCACTGGTTCTGCTGGCCCTTAAGGCAATAGCGGCAGGCATTGCACGGCCGGCTCGGCGAGACCGCAACCCGATCGCCTGTTTCGAGGCAGGAAACCCCCTCCCCGACCGCCCTGATCGTGCCAGCGACTTCGTGGCCCAGGATCATCGGTTCGCGCAGCCGGATCGCGCCGAAGCCGCCGTGGTTGTAGTAATGCAGGTCGGAGCCGCAGATGCCGCCGGCCTCAATGGCGATGTCGACCTGTCCGGGTTCGAGCGCGCCGGGGTCGGTTTCTTCGATCCGCAGATCCCTTGCGGCATGAATGACGAGCGACTTCATGGACGCGCCTCCTAAACGACCGGCGTCAGCAGGGCCTGCCCGCTGAAATGGGCGGCGAGATTGTCGCGCACGAGCTTGCCCATCGCCTTTCGTGTTTCGACCGTGCCGCTGGCGTGGTGCGGCTGCAGCACGACATTGCCGAGCTTCAGGAAACGCTCGTCGATCGCCGGCTCGTTCCAGAAGACGTCAAGCCCCGCTCCCTTGATCGTTTTCGATTCCAGGGCTGCGAGCAGCGCCGTTTCGTCGACCGTGCTGCCGCGCGAGATGTTGACGAGAATGCCGTCAGGACCGAGCGCTTCAAGGACGGAGGCGTTGATGATGTTTTTTGTGCTTTCGCCTCCGGCGAGTGTTACGATCAAAAATTCGCTGTCGCGCGCCAAATCCACGAGGTCGCCGACATAGGCGTAAGGCAGGTCGCCGCGCCTGTTGATGTCGTAGTACGAGATGGCACAATCGAAGGCGGCCGCGCGCTTTGCCACCGCGGCGCCGACCCGGCCCATGCCAACAATGCCGAGCTTTTTGCCGCAGACGCGGGTAACGAGTTGCATATTGCCCTTGGTCCAGCTTCCGTTCCGCACATAGGCATCCGCCTGAGGGATATTGCGCGCCACCGATAGCAGAAGACCGATGCCGATGTCGGCGACGTCTTCGGTAAGCACATCCGGCGTGTTGGTGACCCGGATCCCGTTCGCCCTGGCGTGGCCGAGGTCTATCGCGTCGGTGCCCACTCCGTAGCAGGAGACGATCTCCAGCTTAGGCAGCCTTGCCATGAGCGCGGCGCTCGCGCCCAGTTCGCCGCGGGTTGCGATGGCGCGGATGGCGTCGGCCTTTCCGGCGAGCAGCGTGTCCGTGTCCGTCGCCTCCCAGAGCTTATGCATCCGGTATTTTGCTTCCAGGTCTTCCATGTCCCAGGCGGGGTAAGGGCCTATCATCAGGATGTCGGTCACCGGCAGGTCTCCTCCGAATTTTCACCTTTTCTATTGACTATGTTATCGATAACATCCATGTCAATAGGGTAGAAAGGCGGAGCAAGAAAATCGGATCGCCTGGAATCGTTTTGCCTTGCAGGGAGGTTGGAGTGAGTTCGCTCTTCGATTTGACTGGGCTTCGAGCCCTGGTTACCGGATCGAGCCAAGGCATCGGCCTGGCGCTGGCCGAGGGTCTGGCGCGTCATGGCGCGACGATCGTAGTCAACGGCCGCAACGCCGACAAAGTCGCGGAGGCGGCTCGAATGCTCGCCGCAAAGGGCTTCAAAGCCGATGGCGCGGTGTTCGACGTCACCTCAGCAGAGGCTGCCGCAAAGGGCGCCGCCGACATCGAAGCCAATCTTGGGCCGATCGATATTCTCGTGAACAATGCTGGCATGCAGTATCGCGCGCCGCTCGAGGATTTTCCGGCCGACAAGTGGGATGAACTCCTGCGCACCAACATTTCGAGCGTCTTTTATGTCGGTCAGGCGGTGGCCCGGTACATGATCCCACGCCAGAAAGGCAAGATCATCAACATCGCCTCTGTGCAGAGCGAATTGGCCCGGACCAACATCGCGCCGTACACCGCCACCAAGGGCGCCGTGCGCAATCTGACGCGCGGCATGTGCGCGGACTGGGCCAAACATGGCCTGCAGGTCAACGCGATCGCACCCGGCTATTTCAAGACCCCGCTCAATCAGGCGCTGGTCGAAAATCCGGAGTTCTCGGCCTGGTTGGCCAACCGCACTCCGGCGGGGCGGTGGGGCAATGTCGACGAACTGGTTGGCGCGGCGGTCTTCCTCGCCGGCCCGGCTTCGTCATTCGTCAACGGTCATACGCTTTATGTCGATGGCGGCATCACGACCTGCCTCTGAGCCGGCCCTCATCGTGGTGATGGGCGTCAGCGGCTGCGGCAAAACCAGCATTGGCGAGGGCATCGCCGCGCGCCTGGGCATCGGATTTGTCGAGGGCGACGCGCTGCATCCCTTCCAGAACGTCGAGAAGATGTCGGCCGGCGTTCCGCTTGACGACGCCGATCGCTGGCCTTGGCTGGACCTTGTCGGCCGGGCGCTGCGTACGGCACAAGGCGATGGCCTTGTCGTCACCTGCTCGGCACTCAAGAAAGCTTATCGGGATCGCCTTCGTCAGGCGGCCGGAGGCGATCTGGTTTTCGTGTTCCTGGAAGGATCGCACCAATTGCTGCGGCAGCGGATCGGCGAGCGGCGCGGCCACTTCATGCCACCCTCGCTCCTGGACAGCCAATTCGCGACGCTGGAAGATCCCACGGCCGAGCAGGGCGTGGTCACGGTCAACATCGCCGCGACGGTGGACGCGATCATAGACGCCGCTTGTGCACTGCTGGCGGAGATGGGGATCGGGGTGCAGGTTCAGCAAACGAAGGGAACGTGAGATATGTCGCAAGCCCCAGCAAAAATCGCCGTCATCGGCGCCGGCATCATGGGCTCGGCGATCGCGTCCCGGCTTCTCGAGGAGGGGCAGGCGGTGACGGTGTTCGATCTCGACAGCGCCAAGCTATCCGCTCTTGCCGGTAAAGGCGCAGCATCCGCCGCCTCCGCTGCCGCCGCGACGCAGGCAAGCGATTTCGTCATCCTCAGCCTCAACCACGCCAACATAGTGCGTGCCGCGGTCTTCGGCGCCGAGGGCGTCGCTGAAGCAGCCGGACCCGGAAAGATCCTCATCGACATGTCTTCCATCGATCCGGTCGATACCGCGCAGATGTCGAAAAAACTTGCCGACGAGACCGGCATGAAATGGGTGGACTGTCCGCTTTCGGGCGGCGCACCCGGCGCGCTTGCAGGCCGCCTGACGGTTATGGCCGGCGGCGACAAGGCCGATTTCGAGCGCGCCCGAACGGTCATGCAGCATCTTTGCGCAAACTACACGCTGATGGGCCCGAGCGGCGCCGGCCAGACGACCAAGCTGATCAACCAGCTCTTTTGCGCCGTGCTGTTCCAGGCGGTCGCGGAAGCGGTGAAACTAGCCGAAGCCGGAGGCGTCGATGCAGCACTAATTCCCGCCGCGCTCGCCGGCGGTCGCGCCGATTCCAACATCATGCAGGAGTTCATGAAGAAATTCGCCGCGCGCGATTTCTCGCCGACTGGCCGGATCGACAACATGCTGAAGGATCTCGATTCCCTCCAGGCGTTCGCAATGAAGACGAAAACACCGCTGCCGATGACTGGGCAGGTCGTCGAAATCCATCGCCTGCTTTGCGCGGCCGGTCTCGGAGCCCGCGATTCCGCCGAAATGATGCGCCTGCTCGATGGCATGCGCCAGGACTGACGCATGATTTACGCGGGCGGCGCTTGACTATCCTGATATGTTATCGATAACATATCCTTATTGGCTTTGGGAGGAGCGTGCGTGTTCGGGAACAAGCTGGTCGAGTTTCAGTCGATTACCAAGGAGTTCGGCGGCACGCGCGCGCTTTCCGACGTATCGCTCGACCTGCATGAAGGCGAAATTCTCGCCCTGCTGGGAGAGAACGGCGCCGGCAAATCGACGCTCATCAAGACGCTCGCCGGCATCCACCGGCCGGATGGCGGACGCATTCTGTTTCGCGGCGAGCCCTATCAGCATCGGCCTCCGCGTCCCAACCAGCGCCAGCAGGTTGCCTTCATCCACCAGGATCTCGGGCTGATCGAATGGATGTCTGTCGGCGAGAATGTCGGGCTGGCTCAGGGGTTTTCGCTCCGCTCGGGCCTTATCGACTGGCGCGCGACGGAAGAGCGGGCTCAGGCCGCGCTCAGCCTCGTTGGTTGCGATTTCGATCCGACGACCCGGGTCCAGGATCTCACCCGGACGGAAAAGTCGCTCGTCGCGATCGCCCGAGCGCTGGCAACCGAAGCCGATGTGCTCGTGCTCGACGAGCCGACGGCGAGCCTTCCCGCCGACGAGGTCGACCGATTGTTCAACGCGCTTCGTCCGCTGAAGCAGCGCGGCGTCGGCATGATCTATGTTTCGCACCGGCTCGACGAGATTTTCCGCATCGCCGACAAGGTAGCCGTGCTGCGGGACGGGAAGCTGGTCGGCCAGAACAAGGTAGCGGACACAAAGCCGGATGAACTGGTGGAAATGATCGTTGGGCGACCGGCGAGCCAGGTCTTTGCCAAGGCGGCTACCAAGGCGGGCGCGACGATCTGCGCGGTGCGCGACCTGGTTTGCGCGGGAGCCGGGCCGGTTTCCTTCGACGTTCGCCGGGGTGAAATGCTCGGCCTTGTCGGGCTGCGCGGCGCGGGGCAGGAACTCATCGGGCGGACGCTCTTCGGCTGCACAACTTTTGCGGGCGAGATTTCCATCGACGGCAAAACGCCTGATCTCTCCAGTCCCATTGCGGCGATGCAAGCCGGAGTCGGTCTCATCGCCCGCGATCGCACCGAGGAGTCGATCGCGGCTGCACTCTCAATCCGCGAAAACATTTTTATCAATCCGGGCGCGGCCAGGCGCAGCCTGTTTTCCTTTCTCGCTGGCCACAAGGAGGCGGCACTTGCTCGGGCGATCGGCGACACGGTCGGCCTCAGGCCCAACGATCCGGACCTGCCGATCGAGGCGCTGTCCGGCGGCAACCAGCAGAAGGTCGTCGTCGGCCGTTGGCTTCATACCGGCCGCAAGCTGCTCATTGCCGAAGACCCGACCGCCGGCGTCGATGTCGGCGCGAAGGCCGAGATTTACCGGCTGATCGGGCGGGCGCTCGAAGCCGGATTGGGCGTCGTCGTTGTTTCGACCGACTTCGAGGAGATCGCCCATATCTGCCACAGGGCGCTGGTCTTTTCCCGCGGGCAGATCGTTCGCGAACTCGCCGGCGATGAACTCACGACATCCGCCGTGATCACCACCGCATCGGCATCCGAAGCCGCCTGACCGACCCGGAGCAAGACCATGCAATCCATCGAATCCACCGCTCTCGAGCCGACACGGGGCGAAATGACCGGCCTGCCGGCGCGGCAGAAGCTCATCAGGCTCGTCCCGGTCTACGGGCTCGTCATCCTCACACTCATGCTGATCGTGCTGTTCTCAATCCTGCTGCCGAAAACGTTCCCGACACTGCTCAATTTGCGCTCGATCGTTTCCGACAAGGCGATCATCGCACTGCTGTCGCTGGCCGCCATGATCCCGATGGCTTCGGGCCGCATCGACCTGACCGTCGGCTACGGAATAGTATTGTGGCACATCCTCGCTATCAGCTTGCAGACCATGCTGGGCATCCCCTGGCCTCTCGCCGTGATGATCGTCCTGTTTCTCGGCGCCGGTACGGGCTTCCTGAACGGGCTCCTCGTGGAAGTCGCCCGGATCGATTCCTTCATCGCCACGCTCGGCACGGGAACCGTGCTCTATGCGCTTGCCCTTTGGCACACCGGCGGGCGGCAGGTGGTCGGTGTCCTGCCCGACGGGTTCTATGCGCTCAACGGCACCATGCTGTTCGGCCTGCCGATCACCGGCTTCTATGTGCTGGCGATCGCCGTCACGTTGTGGATCGTGCTGGAATATTTGCCGATCGGCCGCTACGTCTATGCGATCGGCGCCAATCCCAAGGCGGCTGCCCTCAACGGCATTCCCGTCCGGCGCTTCGTCATCGGGGCTTTCGTCTCATCGGGGTTTCTCACCGCACTGACGGGCGTTCTGCTCGCTTCCAAGCTGCGCATCGGCCAGGCGAGCGTCGGCCTTGAATATCTGCTGCCGGCGCTTGTCGGTGCGTTCCTCGGCTCAACCACCATCAAACCCGGCCGGGTCAATGTCTGGGGCACGATGATTGGCGTCGCCATCCTTGCCGTCGGAATTTCCGGAATCCAGCAATTCGGCGGCTCCTTCTTCGTTGAGCCTCTATTCAACGGCGTGACGCTTCTCGTCGCGATCGGGATTGCCGGATACGCGCAGCGCAAACGGGGCGCCGCGGCAAAACTGCCGCGGAAGCCAAATCCGTCCGGAAGCTAATAGTCCGGACGGTCGATCAGGATCTCAAAAGCAGGGAGGTAGGTTATGCAGCGCAGGAACTTCTTGAAATCATCGGTGGCAATGCTGTCGGCCGCCATCGTGGCCCCGGCAATGTTTGCCGACCAGGCGCGGGCCGATGCGATGGCCGACGCCATGGCGATCGTCGAAAAATATGCCCAGAAAGTTACGGCCTGGGATGGCCCGACCTCCGGTCCGAGGGCCCAGGAAGGCAAGACAATCGTCGTCCTTGCCGGCGACCTGAAAAATGGCGGCATCCTTGGGGTGACGACCGGCGTCGAGGAAGCGGCCGAGGCGATCGGCTGGGAGGTCAAGGTAATCGACGGCGCCGGATCGATCGGAGGCCGCACCGCCGCCTTCGGCCAGGCCATGGCGCTGCAGCCAAGCGGCATCATCATCAACGGCTTCGACGCGGTCGAACAGGCACCGGCGATCGAGCAGGCCAAAGCCGCGGGCATTCCGATGGTTGCCTGGCATGCCGGCCCGACGATCGGCCCGGACGACAAGATCGGGCTCTTTGCCAATGTCGCCACCGACGCCATGCAGGTTTCAGCCGCGGCCGCGAACTGGGCCTACGCAGACGCCAAAGGAAAACCCGGAGTCGTGATCTTCACCGATTCCACCTATGCGATAGCCATCGCCAAGGCCGATCGGATGAAGGAAGAAATCGAGAAGCTCGGCGGAACCGTGCTCGAATATGTCGATACGCCTATCGCCGAAACGTCGCAGCGCATGCCGCAGCTGACGACCTCACTGCTGCAGAAGTACGGCGACAGCTGGACGCATTCGCTGGCCATCAACGATCTCTATTTCGACTTCATGGGTCCCTCGCTCGCGGCAGCAGGCAAGACGGGTACCGACGCGCCGATCAATGTCGCCGCCGGCGACGGCTCGGAATCGGCCTATCAACGCATCCGCGCCGGCCAGTTCCAGAAGGTGACGGTGGCCGAACCGCTCAACCTGCAGGGCTGGCAACTGGTCGACGAGCTGAACCGCGCGATCGCCGGTGTAAAATGGTCCGGCTACCTTTCGCCGCTCCACGTCGTGACAGCGGACAACGTCGAATTCGACGGCGGGCCGAAGAACAGCTTCGACCCCGACAATGGCTATCGCGACGATTACAAAAAAATGTGGGGCAAGATGTAGGCGCAGACCGTAGCGGGGGGGGGGGGGGGGGGGGGGGGGCGGGCCCCCCCCCCCCCCCCCCCCCCCCCCCCCAACCCCCCCCCCCCCCCCCCGGGGGGGGGGGGGGGGGG
>NZ_JBVVQA010000033.1:0-75558 GCF_055811455.1 Mesorhizobium sp. WSM4845 | reverse complement strand
GATCTTCCAGGTCGCCGACTACGGCCTCGTCGGCGACCTTTTCGTCATTCTGCCGGAACTGCAAAAGGCGCTTTGACGCCTTCTGCCAAAGCGTATTAAATTGTGAAGGGCGGGGTAGACGAAGTCGCCCCGCCCTTTTAGTTTGCACCGCACAAAAAGCAGGCCGCAAAGGCCATTTGACGGGATCGGTGTAATGAACAAGATCGAGACGATCGGCATCATCGGGGCGGGCCAGATGGGCGGCGGCATCGCCCATGTGTCCGCGCTGGCGGGCTACAAGGTGCTGGTTTACGACATCTCGCCCGAGCGCATCGAAAAGGGCATCGCCACGATCAGCGGCAACATGGCCCGCCAGGTCGGCTCCGGCAAGCTCGAGGAAAAGCTGCGCAACGAGGCGATGGCGCGCATTTCGTCAGCACCGACCATGGCCGACCTTGCCGGTGCCGATCTGGTGATCGAGGCAGCGACCGAGGACGAGACGGTCAAGCGCAAGATCTACGCCCAGCTCTGTCCGCAGCTCAATCCGGAAGCCATCCTGGCGACGAACACCTCGTCGATCTCGATCACACGTCTCGCCGCGCAGACCGACAGGCCGGAGCGTTTCATCGGCATCCATTTCATGAATCCGGTTCCGGTGATGAAGCTGGTCGAACTGGTGCGCGGCATTGCCACCGAGGACCAGACCTTCGAAGCGGCAAAGGCCTATGTGAACCATCTCGAGAAGACGATCACCGTCTCGGAGGATTTTCCGGCCTTCATCGTCAACCGCATCCTGCTGCCGATGATCAACGAGGCGATCTACACGCTCTATGAAGGGGTCGGCTCGGTCGACGCGATCGACACCGCCATGCGGCTCGGCGCCAACCACCCGATGGGACCGCTGCAGCTTGCCGACTTCATCGGCCTCGACACCTGCCTGTCGATCATGCAGGTGCTGCATGACGGCCTGTCGGATTCGAAATACCGCCCCTGCCCGCTGCTGGTGAAATATGTCGAGGCCGGCTGGCTCGGCCGCAAGACCGGGCGCGGCTTCTACGACTATCGCGGCGAGCATCCCGTTCCGACGCGCTAACCGGCGATACGAGCCAACGGACATCGCACGCGGTCGCGCTGAGTGAAGTGAAGGCCATGCGGCTGTTCCGTCGACAGCTTCGTGGCCGCGGGTCGAAGACCGGATCAGGCCGATCCTTGCCCGTTTGCTCGCCGACCGCCGAAGCCCGATGGCTGGAACGTTGCCGTTTGAGCCGGATGCCGAACAGCTTGGTTGCGCCATGACCAGTCGTCCCAAGACACGAGCCCGAACAGCCGGATTTCCCTCGGATAGTAGACATTGCTGTCTTATCCTACATGTCACGATACCGCTGGCGGACGCCGCAACGCTTGCGGCCTCGCGGGATGCGGTCCGATAATCTGGTAGCCGGCCGATGGTTTCTAGACACCTGGTTTTGCTAGCTTACTGGAAGGCCGGCCAGCTTCAGCCCGTCCTCCAGTCGCCGGCGTGTCTCAGTTTCCTTGATCGGAGGTCCGCGCATAATCCAATCGACGATCTCGCGGTCGTCAGGAGGTTCGCCTGTCCACTGTGCCCGCGCCCCGGCAAGGAAGTCGTTGGCCGCGCGGTGCGCTCCCTCCTCGTCTCCTATGAGCGCCAGAGCCGCCGCTTTCCATACGAGCGTGTCGTGCATGCTGTCGGCTCCCATGGTTGCGGCTGCGACGGCACCCGAATAGTCGCCGATGATGAACCGGATCCCGGTGAGGTACTCCCATTGGTAAGGGGTGACGAATGGGGTCAGGCTCAGCGCAAGACGCGCCAGTTCCCTGGCTCGCTCCGCGTGACCGATGAAAGCGAATCCGTGCGCGCACGAGAGCAGCGTCTTTGGATTGTTCGGATTCAGGTCGAAGGCGAGATCGTAGTGGATGTCCGCCTGCTCGTACCTCTCCGCCATCAGGTACGACCATGCGAGCGTCAGGTGTGCACGGGTCTCCAGCGGGTCGATCTGGGCGGCTTTCTGCGCCAGCCTGAGCGCCTCGGTTTCGAGCGCCAGGTCGCGACGGAAGCCCGCAACGATCAGGTGACGTACGTTGTAGATGCTGGCGAGGCTGGAATAGGCGGGAGCGAAGCGCGGCATCTGCTGGATGACCGACTTGAAGAGACGCTCGGCCTCGAGTTCCGCTTCCGGCTGCCAGAGGGTAAGCAGGTTCTCTCCGCGCAGCCAGTCGTCGTACGCCGAGAGCGAGACATCGCGCCTGCCTGGGTGCCCGGCCGCTCGTTCCGCGGAAAGGTAGATGTCGAGCACGGCCGCCGTCTTGCGTGCGATCCCGCTGGAAACGGTTCCCCACTCCTGCAGCTGGAGCGGATACCGTTCGCTCCAGACGACGCGTTCGTTCGCTGCGTCCACAAGGGTAAGCCGTACGGTCTCCTCCGAAGGCGACGGCTGCATGCGGGTCTCCAGCCGGTAGTCGATCTGAGTGTTGGGACCCACGTCCGGCAGCCGCTGTCCATTCTGCTCTTCGACGATCACCCAGTCGCGGAACTTAACTAGGCAGGAAATCACTTCCGCGCGAAACCCCGCAAGCAGATGCTCTTTGCCGTCTTTCCCTTCAGGCGGGACGAAGGGGCGTACCACGATGACGGGAAGTCGCCCCTCGAGCGCGGGCGCGTCGGATTTTTCGGCAGTCTTGTCGGCCGGCGGTGGTCGGCCCGCCCGTATCAGTTGGATCGTCTTTTGGGTCTCAGTGGAGGGTTCGATGCTGAAGTCTCTCGCCAGGACCTCCCGCAGCGACTGGTAAACGCGGATCGCTGCCGCTGTCTTGCCTTCGGCCGCGTAAAGTCTCATGAGCGCCCGCGCGGCAGGCTCATGCGTGGAGTCGATGGCGAGGAGCGCAATGGCGGCGTGCTTGCTCGACAGGCTGTCTCCCGACACGCGGCCGAGGCAGGTCTCGAGCTGTTCGATCAGGCGGTCCCGCCAGCGATGACGCGTCACCCTGAGCCATGATTCGAAGACCAAGTCGGTCCGTTCGAGGCCAGTCATGATCTGGTCCGGAGAGACCCGGCCTTCGAGGAGTTCCGGCCTGACAAATCCCTCGCTCAGCTGTTCGCTGACCGTCAGGAGGTCCACCTGCAGGGCAGACAGGATCATGCGGACGTCGCTCGGACTCGCACGGAAGGCTTCCGAACCCGCCTTCCGGAAAGCGTGCTGGACCTGCCGCACGACGGACCGATATTCTTGTTGGGCATGCTGGAGGTCCTGACTGCTCCATAGGAGACCTAGGATGCGGTCTTTCGCTTCCTTGTTGTGCTGACTGAGCACGAGATATCCGACCAGTGCTTGCGCCTTCATCGATTTCAGGGTGAGCTCGTTTCCTTCCGCGTCGGACAGCGACAGCCTTTCGATCAGCGACACCGAAATCTCGGCTGGCGCGATCTCCTGTCCTTGGGCGGGAGGTCCGTTGCTGGGGTGGACGCGGTAGGCGACGACGGGCTGCGGGATGTTCTTCAGGCTGCGCGGTCCGAGGCTGCCGTACGTAGCGGGCACGGCCTGCCGGACCTGTTCGAACACGGTCTGGGAAATGCAGATGCCGCCCGGCTCGGCCAGGTGTTCCAGTCGCGAAGCGACGTTGACGATGTGGCCGTAGACGTCGCCGCCACGGTGTTTCACCCAGCTGTTCCTGGGCGGCAAGTGCGTAGAGCACCGCCTCGGTCGCCGACGTGAATTCGACCATCGCGCCGTCGCCCGTCGTCTTCAGCTTTTCGCCGCCATGCGCGGGAGCGAGGTCGTGGAGAATGGCGAAGCAACGCTCCATGAAATCGAGCGTCGCCTGCTCATGGGCATGCACGTGCCTGGAATACTGCTCGGCGTCCGCGAAGAGGATCGCCCTCAATGCGGAAGGGGGCTCAGTAGTCATCGCCGATCCCTTCCGCCGTCATGCCGCTGTCAGACCGACGTCAACGGCATTTCGTCAGCATCATCACGCCGAACATGAACTTGCGGGCGTTCTTGGCCGCGGCGTCCGAGGTCTGTCCCGGGAGATTTGATCCTGACCTGATCATGAGGAACTTGTCGATGTAGTCGTCAATGTAGTTGAGGTCTCCGACCTGCAGGTCCTCTTCGGGAAGGGAGACCGTTACCTTGCTGAAGCCTTTCCGTCCTGTCTTGCGGGTGTCGAGCTGGGCGCGAATCCGGCAGTTCTTGGGGGTAACGTCTTCCGGCTGGTCCTGGTCGTCCTGCTGCCTGAGCTTGCCCCCTCCGCTGTTCGCATGCTTGCGCAGCTTCCTCGTTCTGGCTTTCGTGAACCTTGGGTCGTCGTCTTCTCCCGCGAAGTCGTCCAGACCGTCCGGATCAAGTATGAGGTTGTCGACGACGGCGATGTAGCCTGCCTCATTGATGCTCCCGTCCGCCGGGTTGACGATCTTCAGGCTGTTGGTAGGCATGTATTCCCCTCCTTGGCTTGCAGAAAAAGCTGTTCAGGCAGGCGCTACGGCGAGGCCGAGGGCATACGCGATCAGGTCAGTCATCTTGAAGTTCTTTTCGCGAAACGGCAGGCATGGGGTCCAGCGTGGATTTGCCGTAAGCGAGTCATTCCCGGTAGCCTCGATCGCGGCGTGAATGGTTTCCGCGACAAGCCTGCTGCCGAACGGCCCCAGCCGCTCCCCCCTGCCATTGAGCTCCGCTTCCCTCAGGACGTAGAACCAGATTGGTGTCATTCCGGCGAGTTCCGGATGCCTGCCGAAGACCGTGGAAGTGGGCGATTCCTCTCCGGCCAGTTCGTCCGGAGTGAGCTTTTCAATGCGCAGCTCTTCCGGCATGCAGCAGTTGATACATTCGATCGCTGTCTGTGCGCTCGCCATCATGAAGTCGAGCTGGCGGCGAAGCGTTTCCCGGGCGATGTTGAAGGTCGCCCTGTCGTCCGGAACCTTCTTGCCTGATGGCGTGACACGGAGGTGCTCGGGCAGGCTGCCCATCGTCGGCGCGATCCTCGGGCTGATCAGGTTGGCGTCGACTGGCGGGCGGGCTGTCGCGCCGAGAAGCGGACTGAAGTCGAAGAATCGCTGCCAGTCGATGACCCAGTCACGTGGCAGGTGCAGCAGGCGCGCGTCTCCGGGATAGCTGTTCTGGTGAGAGAGCGTGACCAGCGTGATCAGGTCGGCTGGCCTTCCTTCGTGGTGCGTGGCATTCCATTCATAGCTCTCCCGGACCATCGTGTGGCCGAAGCGCGCGGCGGCCGCAGCGAACTCTATCGGGATCACGAACGGATTCCGGTCGGTGACCCGATCGGGGTGGATTATCCGCCTCCTGTTCCCTATGACCACGTCTCCATAGACCACGGGGTCAATGAGCTTCTCGAGGAGGTCGTACAGGACGACGGACTGGACGTGCTGCCTGAAATCCCGTTTGGCCGCGTCTTCGTCGAAGCTACCGCCTCCGAAGCCGTTCTTCCTGGCCACCGCGTTGTAGAACTTGAGGAACGCGACATGCATCTGAGCCAGCTGCAGGAATGCTTCGTTCCTCGTATCCGGGATGAGAGGAGACCCTGTGGGAAAGGAATTGCCTTCCTTTCGGGGCACGTCATCTGGAAGCGGCAGCTCCTTCGAGCCGTAGCCGGCGAGCGTCAGGCCCACTCTCAGCACGTCCATCGACCCGGGACAGCCGGGTTCCGGGTCAGCGAACCGGTTGCCGAGGACGCTGTCCATGTCCAGCGCGGCTGAGGCTTTGTTTTGTTCCTTTTCGCCGTTGGGCGACAGCCATGTCAGGTCATGGATGATAAACTGCGCCAGGTAGGTGTATCCGGCAGGAACGCGGCCGGTAGCTGCGCCCTGCGCGTCGACCATGCTAGCCGCGAGATCGTCCACCGCCCGCGTGCCGGGCAGGTTCTTCACGGGCTGGATGCCGAAGCGATACTCGTAAAGGGGAACTGAGGCGGCCTCGTCAGCCGTAAGGTCCGACAGGGGAGGGCGGTTCATTCCATCGTCGCCGACGGACCGGTATTCCACCTTTCCGTCGATCAGCAGCGCATACATCACCCTCGCGTGACCCGAAGACATCGATCATCTCCAAGCAGAGCGCTGTCCGTCGCAGTATTTTAATGGAGCAGTCCGACCTGGCATTATGTCTGTGAGTTGTTTTATGAATTGCTCCACAAGATATTTCTAATAGTGCATAACATGAGGGCGGCGGTTGCGCTAGCCGGCGGAGCCGCATTTCGGTGTCGTGCAATGTCCTTGGGGCCGTCAGCTTTATCCCGGGTAGCCGGGCTCTTCGAGGTGGCAATGTTTAGCGGACCCGTCGAGGCGGTCCGGCTGGCTGCCGCCCTGCCGCGTCCTTCGCGGGGTGGTCCTGTCGACTGGCTCCCTTGGGCGGCGTGGCCCGAGGCTGGCAGGATGGCTTCCGGAAGGGGGCTAACCGATGAGCAGGCACGCGCAAGCTGCCTTGGCGAAGCCGCCGAGCTGGCAAGTGCCTGCTTCCGGGGCAGCGAGGCGCTCCTGCGCGCGTCTTGGCGGGAGGTTGACGGCCAGGCAGTCCACCCGGCTTCTCTGGTGCTGGCTAGCGAAGCTCAGCTCCGGAGCCGCGACAAGTGGAATGCCGTGCACGGCGCTTTCGACTGGCTGCCTGCCAGGTTCGACGAAACGCTGCCAGTCGACTGGGTCGAAGCCACGTCGCCAGACGGGTCAGACCGCGCGCTGGTTCCTGCTGCGTGCGTCTACATCGGATACTTCGAACAGGAAGACGAAAAAGCCTTCGCGATTGCCGACAGCAGTGGGTGCGCTGCAGGCGCCACCATGGAGGGCGCTTCCGTTTCCGCCTTCCTGGAGCTTGTCGAGCGCGACGCGGTGTCTATCTGGTGGTACGGCGGTCACGCGCGTCCGGCGTTGAGTCCCGGCGCCGTTGGAGGAACGGAGGACCTTGTGGCTGTGCTCAAGGCGCGCGCCCGCACCCTCCACCTTCTGGATTTGACGACTGACCTCGGAATCCCCGTATGCGCGGCCGTCTCAGCAGAACCGGGAGGAGATGCTGTCGCCGTCGGCACCGCCGCACACTTCGATGTCGGCCGGGCCGCCGCTGCCGCGCTGACCGAAATGCTGCAGGCCGAGTTCTCGATCGCCTTGCGGACAAGGGTGGCACCGCTGGATGACGGGGACGCGTTCGGCTTCTGGCTCCGGCGCGTGTCGTTCCCTTCGATGCCATACCTCCTGCCATCGGGCAAAAGTCTCCGGCCCGCCGGTCCTGCGGGCGAGCCAACTGTCTCCGAATGTATCAGAGTATGCCGCGAGGCGGGCCTGCGGTTCCTTGCCGTAGACCTTACGCGGCCGGAGATCGGCGTTCCCGTCGTCCGCGCCATCGTGCCCGGCATGCGGCCGCTGCGCCGCCGCCTGGCGGCTGGACGGCTGTTCGACGTCCCAGTGAGGTTGGGTTGGCAGGAGAGGCGGATGTCAGCCGCAGAAATGAATCTGGTCCCGATGACCGCATAAGGAAAGACGGTAAAAAAACTCTCGCAAAATCTACCAGACTGGGAGAGTATTCGCATCCGCTAAAACAAGTGGAGAGGGAAATGAAGGAGACCGGCGCGGCAGCAGTTCTAGCCTTGGTTCTCGCGTTCGGCGGCGCGGCACATGCCGACACCGTCCGGGTGGGTTTCACTCCGGAACCTTACCCGCCCTTTTTCTCACCCGATGCGACAGGCAAATGGGGCGGATGGGAACTCGAGATCGTCGACGCGCTCTGCGTGGAGGCTAGGCTCGACTGCGTTCTCACTCCGACCGCGTGGGATGGCATCATCCTCGCCCTGACGGTCGGGAAGATCGACATGATCGCCGCGTCCATGTCGATCACCGAGGAGCGGATGAAAACGATCGATTTCTCCGACCGCTACTACAAGAGCCCAGTTGTCGTGGTGGCAGCCAAGGGGACGGACATCGGAGCGACGGCGGAAACCCTCAAGGGCAAGATCCTCGGCGTCCAGGTGTCCAGCACCCACGAAGCCTACGCGCGGAAGCACTTCGCCACGGCCGTGGCCGAGATCAAGGGCTACCAGACGCAGGACGAGGCTTTCCAGGACCTCGTGGCGGGGCGGGTCGACGCCGTTCAGGTCGAAGCGATAGCCGCGGAGGGGTTTCTCGGTTCGGACCCCGGAAAGGCCTGCTGTGAGGTGAAGGGCAACGTCCCGGACGATCCGGAGTTGCTCGGGCTCGGAGCGGGCTTCGGCTTCCGGAAGGAAGACGACGCGCTCAGGGAAAAGGTCAACGCCGCCATCAAGGGCATCCGCGAAAACGGCAGGTACGGCGAGATCTCAAAGAAATACTTCACCTTCGACATCTACGGCGAGTGAGGAGCGTTAAGGCTGTGGTATCTGGCAGTTTGCGTTCCATCGGAATGTCCAGAAACCGCTGGTTTCTGGACATCTCAATCTGACCGCTCGGTAGTCGGCAGTGGGTCAAATCCGCTGGTTTCGGTGAAGGTCCGCTTCCGGGTGCAAATTTGAGCCGGGAATGTCCGACTAGGGTCAGGGCGTGAATTCGGCACGGGCGAACGAACTTCCGCAACGGGTCGAACCAGGTCGCTCAGAAATGAAATGCGTTTTGACGTTAGAGCATCTCGGTCTCCCATCGCGACCCGTCGCTACCAGCGCACGACTAGCCGCCCGCCGAGCGCGCCGAGCGCGGCGAGGATGGCAATCGCGATCGTATACCAGGTGGCGACGAAAAGCGGCGAATCGTCGAAGCAGTGTGCGGCATAGAAAGTTGCCGCCAGCCCGCCGGCGAGCAGGCCCGCCACGGCTCCGGCAAGCACCGGCCGCGTCGGCGCGCCATAGCGCAGCACCGCCAGGAAGACGGCAAGCGGACCGATGCCGATCAGCGGAATGAAGGTCAGGCAGATAACCATGTTGCTGCCGACCAGCCGCCTGCTCCAGTCGGCCGCAGGCACCAAACGGAGTTCCAGCCCCACCGCTACGGCCACCAGCAGCGGTGCAGCAATCATCCACGCCGCCGCCCTGCTCGTTGCTGCACCGGGTGTCGACAGGGCGCGGATCAAGGCGAAGGCGCTGACCGCCAGAGCCATCGTGAACACAAACTTGGCAACGAAACGCGTCGTATACATGGCGGTGGCGATGTCGGTACGTGGACCGATCGCCAGCCAGAAAACCGCCGCCGCGATCAGCGTAGCCGCACCTGCGCCTATCCACCAAGCCGAGCCAAGCGGCATCGCCGTGCTGCGGACATCGGCGTCGAGCGCCTTGATGAGATCGTCGGTCCTCATGTCATTCCCGCCTGAACTGTTTGGCCCGCCCGAATTGCTTGGCCCCGAACCGTTTGGCAATGGCGGCGAGACCGCGATGCAGCGACACGCGCACCGCCGTCTCGCTGATGCCGAACCTCACTGCCGTCTCGCCGATGGAACGGCCTTCGACCGACACCGACGAAACCACCGAACGCTGCGCCGGCGGCAGGCCATCCAGGGCCCGGGTGATGTCACGCCCGCTGACCGTCTCGGCCTCCGGTTCGGCGAAGGTCTCGGCGATCTCGTCGATCTCGATCTCGATGCGCCTGCCGCGCCGTCGAAAGGCGTCGATCAGCTTGAAGCGCGCGATGGCGTAGACCCAGGGCAGCACAGGTAAATCCTGTCGCCAGGTATGCCGCTTCACATGAATGGCCAGCAAGGTTTCCTGCACGACATCCTCGGGATCGACCCCGCCCTGAACGATCTTGCGCCTGATGAAGCCGCGAACGAGGGCAGCCGTCCGGCGCAGAAAGTCGGCGTAAGCCCTTTCATCTCCCGCGATCGCGGCCCGCATCAGCCGGGAAAGCTCGGCCTCGTCCTTGCCGGTCACAAGAGTTAACTCCCCAGTATTCGCGCCTCGGCCCGATTTGTTACGTGGCCGGCGAAATAATGTCCAAGCCAAAATATGGGAATATCGCGAAGGTTTCACCTCCGGCGGCCGATTGCGCAGCGCATCAATGTTGACTACACCGATCAGGAATTGATAGTGCAGCCATGCTAAATCAAAGACCATCGAGATCGTGCGGGATGACGTCCATGAAACATGCTCTTTCCGTCCTTGCCGGAGCCACAGCACTTGCAATCAGCCTGGTCGCCAGCCCGGTTATGGCCCAGGACAGCGGCATCGTCGTCTACAATGCCCAGCATGAGAGCCTGACCAATGCCTGGGTGGAAGGTTTCACCAAGGAAACCGGCATCAAGGTCACCGTTCGCCACGGCGGCGACAGCGATTTTTCCAACCAGATCGTTGCCGAAGGCGCCGCCTCGCCGGCCGACGTGTTCCTGACGGAAAACTCACCCGCCATGGTGCTGGTCGAGTCATCAGGCCTGTTCGCGCCGGTCGACGCCGACACGCTGGCGCAGATTCCCAAGGAGTACCAGCCGGCCAGCGGCAAGTGGGTGGGCATCGCCGCGCGCAGCACCGTCTTTGCTTACAACAAGACCAAACTGACCGCCGAGCAGTTGCCCAAGTCGCTGCTTGAACTCGCCGATCCGAGCTGGAAGGGACGCTGGGCCGCTTCGCCGTCCGGCGCCGATTTCCAAGCGATCGTCAGCGCGCTTTTGCAGCTTAGGGGTGAGGCCGCAACGGCCGACTGGCTGAAGGCGATGAAGGAGAATTTCACCGCCTACAAAGGCAACAGCACGGTGATGAAGGCGGTCAATGCCGGCGAGGTCGATGGCGGCGTGATCTATCACTATTATTACTACGGCGACCAGGCCAAGACCGGCGAGAACAGCAGCAATGTCGGGCTGCACTATTTCAAGAACCAGGACCCGGGCGCGTTCGTCTCGGTTTCCGGCGGGGGCGTGCTGGCCTCCAGCAAGCACCCGAAGGAAGCCCAGGCCTTCCTGAAATGGGTGACCGGCAAGGGTGGTCAGGACGTGCTGAAGACCGGCAATTCCTTCGAATATGCGGTCGGCAAGGGCGCGCAGTCCAATCCGGCGCTGGTGCCGCTGGCCGATCTGCATGCGCCGAAGGTCGATGCGACGACGCTGAACTCCAGGAAGGTGACCGACCTGATGACGGCAGCCGGCTTGCTTTAGTTCGCGTTCGTCCTAAAACGGCAGCCGACTGCGCTCCTGCGGGAATTCGCTTCCGCAGGAGCGCTCTGTTTTTCGAGGTGGCATTCGTCCATGACGACAAGCTGCATTTTTGGCCGTGTTTGCGGCTCTACGACCGTTTCCGCCACCGGGCGGCAACGGCTCGGCGTCTGAGCTGATGCTGCCTGCGGCCGACCTTGCACGTTCAGGCTTGCCGACCGGCATGGTGGCTGTGCATTGGAGGCGCCGGCGGCCGATATCCTGGATTTCGCTCGCCGCCATCCTGGTCTCACTTTTCTCGCTGCTGCCGCTCGCCTTCATCATCTGGATTGCCGTGCAGACCGGCTGGGACACGGTATCGGCACTGGTCTTCCGGCCGCGCGTCGGCGAGCTCCTGGTCAACACCTTGCTTTTGGTGGTGCTGGCGGTACCGATCTGCATCGTGCTCTCGGTGGCGCTGGCCTGGCTGACCGAACGCAGCAGCCTTCCCGGTGCACGCCTGTGGGCCTGGCTGTCGGTGGCGCCGCTCGCCATCCCGGCCTTCGTCCACAGCTACGCCTGGATTACCCTGGTGCCGGGACTGCACGGGCTGTGGGCCGGCGTCCTGGTTTCCGTCGTCGCCTATTTCCCGTTCCTCTATCTGCCGGTGGCGGCAGCCTTGCGCCGGCTCGATCCTGCTCTCGAAGATGCCGCGGCAGCCGTCGGCCTCGGGCCATGGCGCGTGTTCCGGCGGGTCGTGCTGCCGCAGCTCAGGCTCGCCATCTGCGGCGGCTCACTGCTGGTCGGCCTGCATCTCCTGGCCGAATACGGCCTCTACGTGTTCATCCGCTTCGATACCTTTACCACGGCGATCGTCGACCAGTTCCAGTCGACCTTCAACGGCCCCGCCGCCAACATGCTGGCTGCGGTGCTGGTGACATGCTGTTTGGTGCTGCTCGGGATCGAAGTGCTGGTGCGCGGCGAGGAGCGCTATGCCCGCGTCGGCTCGGGCGCCGCGCGCCAGCAGCAACGCACAAGGCTCGGCCGCGCCACCATCCCGTGCCTGGCTCTGCCGGTCGTCACCGCGCTGCTGGCGCTTGGCGTGCCGTTCGTCACCATCGGCCGCTGGCTTGTGGCCGGCGGCGCCGATGTCTGGCGCCTCGATGAGATCGGCCTGGCGCTCGGCCAGACCCTGTTCCTGGCGCTCGCCGGCGCCCTGCTCGCCACTATCGCCGCCATGCCGATGGCCTGGATCTCGATCCGCGCGCCGGGGCCGCTGCAGCGCCTTCTGGAGGGCTGCAACTACATCGTCGGCTCGCTGCCCGGCGTCGTCGTGGCGCTGGCGCTGGTCACCATCACGGTGCGCATCGCGCTGCCGCTCTATCAGACCCTGTTCACGATCCTCGTTGCCTATGCGCTGATGTTCTTGCCGCGCGCCCTGATCAGCCTGCGAGCGTCGATCGCGCAGGCGCCGGTCGAGCTCGAACGCGCCGCCGCCAGTCTCGGCCGGTCACCGCTCAGGGCGCTGTGGTCGACGACGATCCGCCTGTCGGCGCCGGGTGCCGCGGCGGGCATGGCGCTGGTGGCGCTCGGCATCATGAACGAATTGACCGCCACGCAGATGCTGGCGCCCAACGGCACCCGCACGCTGGCGATGGCATTCTGGGCCCACAGCGGCGAGATCGACTATGCGTCCGCCGCACCCTACGCGCTGATCATGGTGGCGATGTCGCTGCCGCTGACCTGGCTGCTCTACGTCCAGTCGAAGCGGATGGCCGGACGATGAGCTTCCTCGAACTCACCGATGTGCACAAGCACTACGGCCCGGTGGCCGCATTGGCCGGCGTCGACCTCAGCGTGGCCAGCGGCAACCGCACGGCGATCGTCGGGCCGTCCGGCTGCGGCAAGACGACCTTGCTGCGGCTGATCGCCGGCTTCGAAGCGCCGGACCAGGGTCGCATCGTGCTCGACGGCGAGGTGCTGGCCAATGGCGGCGCCGCCGTGCCGGCATATCGGCGCGGCATCGGCGTGGTGGCGCAGGACGGCGCCCTGTTCCCGCATCTGAGCATCGCCGCCAATATCGGTTTCGGCATGCGACATCACGAAAGCATGCGCACCGAGCGTATCGCCGAGCTCGCCTATATCGTCGGGCTCGACAAGGCGATCCTGAAACGGCGGCCGCACGAGCTCTCAGGCGGCCAGCAGCAGCGTGTGGCGCTGGCCCGCGCCATGGCCATGAAGCCGCGGCTGATGCTGCTCGACGAACCGTTCTCGGCGCTCGACACCGGCCTGCGCGCCTCGATGCGCAAGGCTGTGGCCGAGCTTCTGGAGGCCGCCGGCATCACCACGATCCTGGTCACGCACGACCAGGCCGAGGCGCTGTCCTTTGCCAGCCAGGTCGCGGTGATGCGCGACGGCAAATTCTCGCAGGTCGGCACGCCGCGCGAGCTTTATCTCAAGCCGAAGGACCGGATGGTCGCCGAATTCCTCGGCGACGCCATCATCTTGCCGGCCAAGATCGCGGACGGCTTCGCCAGCTCGCCGCTCGGCCGCATCGCCGTCGACAGCACCGAGCGGCGCGATCTCGCCCGCATCATGCTGCGGCCGGAACAGGTGCTGTTGAAACGAACATCGCGCGAAGGCATGTCGGGCACGCCGGACATGCTGTTCGGCGAAGTCACGGAGTCCGAATTCGCCGGCTCGATGTGCACCATCGCGGTGCGGCTCTTGAACAGTCCCGATCCGCCGGACGCAGCCGCGATCGGCAACACGCCACTGGTCCTGCGCAAGCCAGGCATGGACACACCGGTGGTTGGCGAGATCGTCCGACTGACGGTGTCGGGCAAGGCGCATGTGTTTGCCTGAACGCTCGGGTAGCGCGCCGATCAGGCCGACAGGCCGGCTTCAATCGACCCGCTTGCCGGCCTGATCGAACCAGTGCAGCTTTTCGGCAATGGCCACGACACGCAACTGGTCGCCGGGCTTTGCGGTGGCGCGCCCTGAGACGCGCACGATGATACGGCTGCCGGCTGCGGCGCAGTGAAGAAAGCTTTCGGCACCGACCGGCTCGACCGCTTCGACTGTCGCCGGCAGGACGAGCGCACCGGGCAGCGCCTCCGCATTGAAGGTGACGTCGGCATCTTCAGGGCGAAACCCCAGCGTCACGGCTTGTGTTCCGGGAGCCGCAAGGCCAATCGCGGTTCCGTCAGCCAGCATCGGGCCTGAGGAACTTCCGGTCAGCGCCAGAAGATTCATCGGCGGCGCGCCGATGAAGGAAGCGACGAAGATCGACGCCGGCTTTTCGTAGATGTCGAGCGGCGCGCCCGTTTGCTCGACCAGCCCGGCGTTCATGACAACAAGGATGTCGGCCAGCGTCATCGCCTCGAGCTGGTCGTGAGTGACATAGACCGAGGTGACGCCGAGCGTGCGCTGCAAGTTCTTGATCTCGACCCGCATCTGCCCGCGCAATTTGGCATCGAGATTGCTGAGCGGCTCGTCGAACAGGAAGACTTTCGGATTGCGCACGATGGCGCGGCCCATGGCGACACGCTGGCGCTGGCCGCCGGAAAGTTCGCGCGGCCGCCGGTCGAGCAGCGCCGAAAGCTCCAGCACCTTGGCGGTCGAACGCACCCTGCTGTCGATCTCGTCCTTCGGCGTGCCGCGATTGCGCAGGCCATAGGCCATGTTGTCATAGACTTTCATATGCGGGTAAAGCGCGTAGTTCTGGAACACCATGGCGATGTCGCGCTCGGTCGGGCCGATGGCGTTGACCACCTTGCCGTCGATGGCGACCGTACCGGCGGAAATGGTCTCCAAACCGGCGATCATCCTCAGCAGCGTGGACTTGCCGCAACCGGAGGGGCCGACCAGCACGCAAAGCTCCTTGTCGGGAATGGCGATGGAGACCCCCTTCACGGCTTCGACGCCGCTGGGATAGACCTTCTTCACGTCCTTCAGATCGACGGTCGCCATCAGCTTCTCACTTTTCGGATTCGACCAGGCCGCGCACGAACCAGCGTTGCATCAGCACCACCACCAGGATCGGCGGCACGATGGCCAGCATCGCCGTGACCATGACCAGGTGCCATTCGGTATCGGCATCGGCGAAGGAAACCATCTTTCTCAACGCGATGACGATGGTGTTCATGTCGTTGCTGTTGGTGACCAGCAGCGGCCAAAGATACTGCGTCCAGCCGTAGATGAAGAGGATCACGAACAGCGCCGCGATGTTGGTGCGCGACAATGGCAACAGGATATCGAAGAAGAAGCGCCATGGCCCGGCGCCGTCGACGCGCGCCGCCTCGACCAATTCGCCCGGTATGGTCATGAAGAACTGGCGGAACAGCAGCGTCGCGGTGGCCGAGGCGATCAGCGGGATGATCAGGCCGGCATAGGTGTCGATCATGCCGAGATCGACCATCACCTTGTAGGTCGGCAGGATGCGCACCTCGACGGGAAGCATCAAGGTGATGAAGATCAGCCAGAAGAAGGTCATGCGCAGGGGAAAGCGGAAGAAAACGATCGCATAGGCCGACAAGATCGAGATGCAGATCTTTCCCACCGCAACACCGAGCGCCATGATCGTTGTGTTGAGGAGCAGTTGGCCGACGCTGACACCGCCGATGCGGCCAATGCCGCCGAACAGCGCCTCGCTGTAGTTGTTCCACAGCTGGCCGCCGGGCAAGAGCGGCAGCGGCGGCCTGAGGATGGTTTGCAGCGTGTGTGTCGAGGCAACGAACGTGTAGTAGATCGGGAAAGCCACGATCAATATGCCGAGGATCAGCACGGCATGGGCGATGAAAGTGCGGAGCGGGGACTGGCCGATCATCGCTGCCCTCAACCGTAATGGACTTTGCGTTCGACGTAGCGGAACTGGATGGCGGTGAGCGCAATGACGATCGCCATCAGGATGACTGACTGCGCCGCCGAGTCGCCCAGGATCAGATTGACGAAGCCGTCATTGTAGACCTTGTAGACCAGCGTCTCGGTCGCCTTGCCCGGCCCGCCGCCGGTGACGGCATGAACGATGCCGAACGTATCGAACAGGGCGTAGACGGTGTTGACGACCAGCAGGAAAAAGGTGGTCGGCGCGAGCAGCGGGAAGACGATGGTCCAGAAGCGCTTGGTCTCGCCGGCGCCGTCCATGGCCGCCGCCTCGATCAGCGTTTTCGGCACTGCCTGCAGACCGGCGACGAAGAACAGGAAATTGTAGCTGATCTGCTTCCAGGCAGCCGCCGACACAAGCAGGATCATGGCGTGGGTTCCGTTGAGCAGCGGATCCCATGCGATGCCGAGGCTTCTCAGCAGATACGCTAACGAGCCGATCGAAGGATTGAACAGAAACAGCCACAGCATGCCGGCAATCGCCGGCGCCACGGCATAGGGCCATATATCAAAAGCGTGCGGTAGAGGCCTTTGCCGCGCACCGCCTTCTCGGCCATGACCGCAAGCAGCAGGGCCACGCACATCGCGACGATCGCGGTCGCAAGCGAGAACACCACGGTGACCTTGATCGAATTGAGGTAGGCAGGATCGGCCAGCACCTTGCGGAAATTGGCAAACCAGACGAACCTGGTCCTCAGCCCGAACGGATCCTGTCTGAGCATCGACTGGTAAAGCGCCTGACCGGCCGGCCAGTAGAAGAAAACCAGTGTTATGGCGAGTTGTGGCGCCACCAGCAGGTAGGGCAGGATCTTGTTGGGAAAGACGACGCGGGGAGACAGGCTGATTTCCTTCGCTATCTCGGGAGACGCCCACGCGAGCTTCGCGTGGGCGATATTCAAACAGACACCAACCGAGATAAACTCGTCAGTTCTCCAGCGCTTCCTTGATTGCGGCGTTGCCGCGCGTGACCGCGTTGTCGAGCGCCTGCTGAGCGGTTTGCTGGCCGGCCAGCATCTTCTCGAACTCCTCGTTCTGGATATCGCGCACCTGCGGCAGGTTCGGCAGGCGCACGCCCTTCGAGTTGTCGGTCGGCGCCTTGCCCGTCATTTGCAGGATGGGTGTCTCACGGCCGGGGTTCTTGTCATAGAAGCCCGATTTCTTGGTCGCCTCGTAGGCAGCGAGCGTCACCGGCAGGTATCCCGACTTCTGGTGCAGATATTCCTGCACATCGGTCTTGGACAGGTAGGCGAAGAACGCCGCAACGCCCTTGTATTGCTCGTCCGACTTGGCGCCGAACACCCACAGGCTGGCGCCGCCCGGCGTGGTGTTCTGCGGTGCGCCCTTGGCGTCGCTGTCGTAGGGAAGCTGGCCGATGCCATAGTTCATGCCGGACTTGACGATGTCGCCGAGGCCGCCCGACGATTCGGTGAAGATGCCGCATTCGCCGGCGAGGAAGATCTGCTTGGCTTCGGAGGTGCGCCCGCCATATTTGAAGGTGCCGTCCTTGGCGAGATCCGCGAGCGCCTGGAAGTGGTTGACGAAAATCGGCGCGTTGATCTTGAGTTCGACATCACCGCCGGCCAGGCCGTTCTGCTGGGTCGCCCACGACACATCATTCCACGCCGCGAAATTCTCCAGATGGATCCAGGTCAGCCAGGTCGAGGTATAGCCACAAGGGGCGGCGCCGCTCGTCTTGATCTTCTTGGCGGCTTCCCATACCTCGTTCCAGGTCTTCGGCGGATTGTTCACGTCGAGGCCGGCCTTCTGGAAGATATCCTTGTTGTAGTAGAGGATCGGCGAGGAGGAGTTGTAGGGAAAGGACAGCATGGTGCCGTCCGGCTTCGAATAATAGCCGACGATACCGGGCAGGTACTGGCTCTTGTCGAAGGTCATCCCGGCACCGGTCATCACCTCGGCCACCGGCTTGATCGCGCCCTCGGCCGCCATCATCACGCCGGTGCCGACGTCGAACACCTGGAGGATGTCGGGCGCCTGGCCGGCGCGGAAAGCGGCGATGCCGGCATTCAGCGTCTCCGGATAGGTGCCCTTGAACACCGGAACCAGTTCATAGTCGCTCTGGCTGGCGTTGAAATCCTTGGAGATCTTGCCGACGACCTCGGCGTTGGCGCCGGTCATGGCGTGCCACCAGCTGATCTGCGTGACGGCGAAGGCGGAGGTGGTGGAAAGCAGGGTCAAGGTGGCGGCGACACCGGCCGCGAAGCCGAAGAATTTCATGTTTCATCTCCCGTTTGTCATTGGCGAAAGGGGCACTCTCGCAAAGCCAATATGTGCCGCCCGTGACAATTGGACAACGGTTTTGTTGCGGACCGATGAACTTGATTTCCACTTAAAGTAGCGCACGCTTCCGAATAGGAGCCGGTGGAAAGGAATTGCCAAGCCGGCTTACGAACAAACCGGCAATAATCGCCGGCGCCTAAAAGCGCGTCGCACTTTGCGCGACATGAATTAGTCCGACTTGCCGAGCGCCGTCTCGACCAGCCGCTTGGCATCGCGGCTCGACCATTCGGCCGGGCCGTTCATGTGGGCAATCAGGCAGCCTTCACCGTCGATCAGCATGGTGACCGGCAGGCCGAGCGCCAGGCCGCGTGTCTTGAGATCGTTGAACAGCGCCATCGTCGAATCGCGGTAGTAGCCGAGCGCCTTGACGCCGGTCTCCTCGAGGAACTTCTTCGGCTTGCTGTCGTCGCCCGCATCGACATTGACCGCGACGACCTCGAAGGCATCGCTGCCCATTTCGTTCTGCAGCGCGTCGAGCGCCGGCATTTCGGCGCGGCAGGGCGCGCACCATGTCGCCCACAGATTGAGCAGCACCGTCTTGCCGGCATGGTCGGCGAGCGTCATCGGCTTGCCGTCGGGGCTGTTGAAGGCAAGGCCCTTCAGCGATTGCGGCGGATCGGCCGGCAAAAGTGCTGCAACCTGGCCGGTGGCAGCCGCCGCGACCGTCTTGGCGCGGTCGGCCTTGGCGGCGCAGGCGACATCGTCCTTGCTGTCGCCAGCCGCGACTTGAGCGGGGGCGTTGTTGCCAGAACCGCTTTCGCTGACATATACCGCGACCGCGCCGGCCAGCACGCCTGCCACCAAAGCGGCGAGGATGAGGCGCGGGGCCGGGAAAAATCGATTGCCGTCTGCCATTTTTTAAAACTGCTCCGGAGCACGGGTTATAGCGATGAGCGACAAGAAGGCCAGCAACCAGATGTGGGGCGGACGTTTTGCCTCGGGTCCGGCCGCGATCATGGAAGCGATCAACGCGTCGATCTCGTTCGACCGCAAACTCTACGCGCAGGACATCAGAGGCTCGATCGCCCACAGCGAGATGCTGGCGCAAACCGGCATTATTTCGGCGGCCGACCAAGAAAAAATCGCTCACGGGCTGAACACGATCCTGGCAGAGATCGAAGCCGGCACGTTCGAGTTCTCGACCAGGCTGGAAGACATCCACATGAATGTCGAGGCCCGCCTTGCCGAGCTGATCGGCCCGGCTGCCGGCCGCCTGCATACCGCCCGTTCGCGCAACGACCAGGTGGCGGTCGATCTCAGGCTATGGGTCAAGGACGAGTGCTTTCGCGTCGCCGAGGCGCTGAAGGGCCTGATCACGGCGTTCCTGGAGCGGGCCGAGGAGCATGCGGCAACGGTGATGCCGGGCTTCACCCACATGCAGGCGGCGCAGCCGGTAACCTTCGGCCATCACTGCATGGCCTATGTCGAGATGTTCTCGCGCGACCTGTCGCGTGTTCGCGACGCTATCGAACGGATGGACGAAAGCCCGCTCGGTGCGGCCGCGCTTGCCGGCACCAGCTTTCCGATCGACCGGCACCAGACGGCCAGGGCACTCGGCTTCCGTGAGCCGATGCGCAATTCCCTCGACAGCGTTTCGGACCGCGATTTCGCGCTCGAGTTTTTGGGGCTGGCGGCGATCTGCGCGACGCATCTGTCGCGGCTGGCCGAAGAAATCATCATCTGGTCGACGCCGCAATTCGGCTTCGTCAGGCTGTCGGACTCATTCTCCACCGGCTCCTCGATCATGCCGCAGAAGAAGAACCCCGACGCCGCCGAGCTGGTGCGCGGCAAGACCGGCCGCGTCACCGGCCATCTGGTCGGCCTGCTGACTGTCATGAAGGGCATGCCGCTGACCTACGGCAAGGACATGCAGGAAGACAAGGAATCCGTGTTCGACGTCGCTGAGACGCTCGACCTGATGCTGGCTGCGATGACCGGCATGGTGCGCGACATGACGGTGAATGCCGCCGCCATGAAGAAGGCCGCCGGGTCAGGCTATGCGACCGCGACCGATCTTGCCGACTGGCTGGTGCGTAGCCTCGGTCTGCCGTTCCGCGAGGCGCACCACGTCACCGGCCGCGCCGTGGCGCTGGCCGAAGAGAGGAAGATCGGGCTCGACAGGCTGCCACTGGAAGACTTGCAGTCCATTCACCCCGGCATCACGACGGACGTGTTTTCGGTGCTTGCCGTGCAAAACTCGGTGAAGAGCCGCACGAGCTTCGGCGGCACCGCGCCATCGGAAGTGAGGAAGCAGATCCGCTACTGGAAAAAGCGCATTGCCAGGGCGTGATGCCGGGGTGCAATGCCGGAAAAACTCGGCTAAAAAGCGGCGGGCAAAAGTTTCGGACGGATGGATCGATGACCGCAAGCAGGATTTTGGTGACGCTGACGCTGCTGGCGGCGCTGGCAACCGTAACGGCCTGCGGTAGGAAAGCCGGGCTCGATACGCCCTATGAGGCGGCCGTGCAGGCGCGCAAGGATGCCCAAAAGGCAGAGCAGCCCGTGCCGCCGGAGCCGGAAAAACCGGTCGAGGACAAAAAGTTCATTCTCGATCCGTTGATCTAGAGCCGATGAGATCGGCCGATCTCGTCGTGCTCCAACTTCCGGAACCACTCTCGTGAACCATTTCGACTACCGCGACGGCGTGCTGCATGCCGAGGACGTGGCGATATCAGAGATCGCCGCAAGCATCGGCACGCCGTTCTATTGCTATTCGACGGCGACGCTGACCAGGCATTTCCGCGTGTTTGCGCAGGCCTTTGCCGGGCTCGACGCGCTGGTCTGCTATGCCATGAAGGCGAATTCCAACCAGGCTGTGCTAAAAATCCTGGCAAAACTCGGTGCCGGCGCCGACGTGGTCTCGGAAGGCGAACTGCGCCGCGCGCTGGCCGCCGGCATTCCGGCCAACAAGATTCTGTTTTCCGGCGTCGGCAAGACCGCGCGCGAAATGGATCTTGCACTCTCGGCCGGCATTTTGTGCTTCAACGTCGAATCCGAGCCTGAACTGGAATTGCTGTCGGCCCAAGCCGCGGCGTTGGGCAAGGTGGCGCCGATCTCGCTGCGCATCAATCCGGATGTCGATGCCAGGACCCACAAGAAGATCTCCACCGGCAGGGCCGAGAACAAGTTCGGCATTCCCTGGCAGAAGGCGCGAAAGGTCTATGCCCGCGCAGCTGAGCTGCCTGGCATCAAGGTCACCGGCATCGACACTCATATCGGCAGCCAGATCACCGAGTTGCAGCCCTTCGACGACGCTTTTGCGCTGCTGGTGGAGCTGGTCGGCGTGCTGCGCGCCGACGGGCACGCCATCGAGCATATCGACCTCGGCGGCGGCCTCGGCATTCCCTACCGCGTCGACAACAGCCCGCCTCCCCTGCCGGACGCTTATGCCCAGATTGTCAAGAAGCACGTCGCCAAGCTCGGGCTGAAGGTGATGTTCGAGCCGGGCCGGCTGATATCAGGCAATGCCGGCATCCTGGTCTCGCAGGTGATCTTCATGAAGGAGGGCGACGCCAAGAATTTCCTGGTCGTCGACGCCGCGATGAACGATCTGATCCGGCCGACGCTCTATGACGCCTTCCATGACATCAAGCCGGTGGTGCAGCAGCCGGCCGCGGCGCCGCGCATGACGGTCGACGTGGTCGGCCCAGTCTGCGAGACCGGCGATTATCTCGGCCTCGACCGCGATCTGCCGCGGCTGAAGGCCGGCGACCTGATCGCCGTCGCCACCGCCGGCGCCTATGGCGCGGTGCAGGCCGGCACCTACAACACCAGGCCGCTGGTGCCTGAAGTGCTGGTCGACGGCGACCGTTTCCATGTCGTGCGCCGGCGCCAGACCTATGACGAGCTGATCGGCCTGGATTCGCTGCCCGATTGGCTTGAATAGACCCATGATCCCGAAAAAGTGAGAACCGGTTTTCGGAAAGGATCATGGTCAAACAAGAATAGATCGTTTGCGGCGCTACAGCCGGTGCTGGAGGAGCGCCCTGGTCTCGGCGATCCTGCCTTCGTCGCGGCGATAGAACGTCCACTGCTTGATACGCTTGCTGCGCAGAAGGCCGGCCTGGGTCAGCACCCGCATATGCTCGCTGAGCGTCGCCTGGGTGATGCCAAGCTTTTCCGCAATCAGCAGCGCGCAGACGCCGTCCTCGACCAGATCGCCATCGGTCTGCGGCGGAAAATGCGCGCGCGGATCCTTCAGCCAATCGAGGATTTGCAGCCTGCGCTCGTTGGCGATCGCCTTGAAGACATCAACCTCTTGCATTTAGCCATTTTGCTAAGTTACTAAGTGATGTCAACCCTTGGGAGCAGACCATGCTGAACGGCAATAGCATCACCCGCGAACGCATCGCCGCAATGGAGCCGCGCATCCGGCCCTTCGTGCGCCACACGCCGGTGCTGCGCGTCGACATGGCCGATTTCGGCCGTCCGCCTCTTGGCGTCGACCTGAAGCTCGAATGCCTGCAGCATTCCGGCTCGTTCAAGGCGCGCGGCGCCTTCACCAATCTTCTCGAGCGGCTGGTTCCCAAGGCTGGCGTCGTCGCCGCATCGGGCGGCAATCATGGTGCCGCGGTCGCCTACGCTGCCATGCGGCTCGGCCACAAGGCGACCATCTTCGTTCCCGAAGTCAGCCCGCCGGCCAAGCTGGAACGCATCCGCGGCTATGGCGCCGAGCTGGTCGTCGGTGGCGCACGCTATGCCGAAGCGCTGGCCGCCAGCGAAGACTTTGCCGAAAGGTCCGGCGCGCTGCAGATCCATGCGTTCAACCAGGAGGAAACGCTGATCGGGCAAGGCACGCTCGGCCTTGAGATCGAGACCGACCTGCCTGAACTCGACACGCTGCTGGTCGCCGTCGGCGGCGGCGGCCTGATCGGCGGCATCGCCGCCTGGTTTGCCGGCCGCATCAGGATCATCGCCGTCGAGCCGGAGGGCGCGCCGACGCTTCATCGCGCCTTCGAGGCCGGCCGGCCTGTCGATGCGCCGACTGAGGGCATCGCCGCCGATTCGCTGGCGCCGAAGCGCGTCGGCGAAATGATGTTTCCGATCGCCGAGGCCTTCGTCGAGCGTTCCATACTGGTCAGCGACGACGAGATCATCGCCGCACAGACGGCGCTTTGGGACCGGGTGCGAATCATCTCCGAGCCGGGCGGCGCCGCGGCCTTCGCGGCGATCCTGTCGGGCCGCTACGCGCCGGCTGCGGGCGAGCGTGTCGCCGTGCTGGTCTGCGGTGCAAACGCCAATCCGGGTAAATTCTGACGATAGCGGGGGCAGTCCTGTTCACGTTTTAGGGAACTGCCTCGCCTTCGCCGTGTTTCTTGGTATGTTTGGAGCGACGTGCATCTAAGACTTTGAGTCCTTCGCATCCGATTTTCGGGCCGGTGCGATAGATTTGTGAGGTTCGGGTTATCCCGCCCGAACAGGAAGGGCCGATGACGCAACGACCCACCTTCACCAGCGATCGCAGCCTGGCCGGGCGCCTTGCCCTGAGCCGGCTGGCAACGCGGGTCTCGATGACGGTCGAGCGTGGCTGGCCGTTGCTGCTTCCACTCGTCATCGTCGCCAGCCTGTTCCTCAGCGTCTCGTGGCTCGGCCTCTTCCTTCTGCTTCCCGACATGGCGCGTATCGGTCTTGTGGCTGTGTTCGCCATCGCAGCCCTTGTCGCGCTCTATCCCCTGCGTTTCTTCCGGGTGCCGTCCAATGCCGAGATCGATCGGCGAATCGAGGCGGCCAACTTATTGCTGCACAGCCCGGTGCTGGTGCAGACGGACCGGCCGAGCGGCAGGGAAAGCATTTTTTCGCAAGCGCTGTGGCGCGAGCACCAGAAACGCATGGCCGAAAAACTCGGCAACCTCGGTGGCGACCTGCCACGCACCCGGGTGCCGGAGCGCGACCCGTGGGGGCTGCGCGCCGTGGCGGCGCTTGTGTTGGTCACCGCTTTCGCCTTCTCGTTCGGACCGTCGGGCGGCCGCATCGCGGACGGGTTCAGTGCCCACGCGGCGCGCGACGCCGTGCCGCCGCGCATCGACGCTTGGGTGACGCCGCCGGCCTACACCGGCAGGGCACCGGTCTTCCTCACTTCCCCAGCCCTCGCCAACCCGGCCCTCGCCAGCAATGCCAATCGGGCGCCATCCACCTTCACTGTTCCGGAAGGCAGCGATGTTTCGCTGCGCGTCACCGGCGGCTCGGGCGAGGAAACGCTGAGCTATGCCGACGCCGACGGCAACGCCCGCACCATCGAGCCGGCCGGTCAGCAGGCCGACGCGGCCAAGCCGGCGGCGGCAACGCCCTCCACGGCAACGCCCTCCACGGTGCGCCAGTTCACCGGCAAGCTGACGGCCAACGGCACGCTGACACTGAACTCGGGCGGCGACGAACTCGGCAGCTGGGCCTTCGCGGTGATCCCGGACAAGCCGCCGCAGATCCGCTTCGTCGGCGAGCCGAAACGCGCCGTCAACGGCTCCTTCGAGCTCAATTACCAGATCGACGACGACTATGGCGCGGCCTCCGCCAAGGCGGATTTCGTATTGGCCGACCCACCGGCGCCGAATGCGCATCCGCTCTATGGCCCGCCCGAAATGCCGCTGACGCTGCCGCGCCGCGGCGTCAAGGGGAATGCCGCCAAGACCACGAAGGACCTGACCGAGCATGTCTGGGCCGGCGGCGACATCAAGCTCAGGCTTGTCGCCACCGACGATGCCGGCCATACGGCAACCAGCGAAACCAGGACCCTGGTGATGCCGGAGCGGCCATTCTCCAATCCGCTGGCCAGGGCCGTGATCGAGCAGCGCCGCGCGCTGGCGCTCGACGCCAACGCCAAGAGCCGCGTGCTCGACCTGATGGATGCGATCACGCTCAGGCCCGAAGACACGTTCGACAATATAGCGCACTACCTCGCCATCATGAGCGCCCGCACCCGGCTGAAGATGGCCGACAGCGACGACAAATTGCGCGACGAGGTCGCCTATCTCTGGGAGATCGCGCTCGGCATCGAGGAAGGCAATCTTTCGGATGCCGAGCGGCGGCTGCGCCAAGCGCAGCAGGCGTTGCAGGACGCGATCAAGAACGGCGCCAGCGACGAGGAAATCGACAAGGCGATGAAGGAACTGCGCGAGGCGATGAACCAGTTCCTGCAGGAATTCGCCCAGCGTGCGCAGCAGAATCCGAACGCTCCGCAGATGCAGCAGAACGGCCAGGAGCTGCGCCAGAGTGATATCGAACGGATGATGGACCAGATCGAGAATCTGGCGAAGTCCGGCGATCGCGACAGCGCGCAGCAATTGCTTTCGCAACTGCAGGACATGATGAACAACCTGCAGGCCGGACGTCAGCAGCAGGGCGGCCAGCAGAACAGCGAAATGCGCCAGCAGATGGACAAGCTCGGCGAGATCATGCGGCGCCAGCAGGAGATGATGAACGAAACCTTCCGCATGGACCAGATGCAGCGCGGCCAGCAACAGCGTGGGCAGAACCGAGACGAGCAGCTCGGCGAGAACGGCGAGCAGGGCCAAATGGGCGAACAGGGCGAGCAGCCCGGCCCAGGCGAAGACCGCGATCCGCTCGGCCGGCCGAAGCCGATGACGCCGGAGGAATTCGCCGACGCGCTGAAGCAGTTGCAGGAAGGCCAGGGCAAACTGCAAAGCGAGCTCGACCAGTTGAGAAAGGGTCTCGAAGGTATGGGGCTCGAGCCCAATGAGGGATTTGGCGAGGCCGGCAAATCCATGGGCGATGCCGAACAGGCGCTTGGCGACAGCGATGGCGATCAGGCGGTCGGTCACCAGGGCCGCGCGCTGGAGGCGTTGCGCAAGGGCGCCAAGGACATGATGAAGCAATTGCAGGCCATGCAGGGCGACGAGGGCGACGGCCAGCGCGGCGGCCGCCAGCAGAATGCCGACCGCGATCCGCTCGGCCGGCCACGCGCCACCGAGGGTCCAGATTTCGGCGATTCGGTGAAGGTGCCGGACGAGATCGACGTGCAGCGCGCCCGCCAGATCCTCGACGCGATCCGCAAGCGGCTCGGCAACGCGCTCAGCCCCGATATCGAGCGCAGCTATCTGGAGCGGCTGCTGGAGTTGAAGTAAAGCCGGCCTGCTCTAACGGTTGGTGAACGCCTCGCGGATCGCCTCTTCCATGCTGACGATGGCCTCGCCGGAAGCGTTCGGATTGCGCCGCAGCACCACGTTCGAGGAATCGATGTCGCCGAATCCGTCGGCGGCGGTAAGCTCGCGGCAGCCGGCCGGGATGTTGCTGCGCGAGATCGGCGCAATCGCCAGCCCGGAGGTGACGGCAAGCCGCAGGCCGCCATTGGTATCGCTGGTATAGGCGACACGATAGGCGAGACCACGCTGTTCCAGCGACTTGATCGCAAAATCCTTGCACCAGCCGGCGCGATTGTAGAGCGCGATCGGCACCGGCCGCTCCTCATGCATATGGTGCAGCTCCGACGTCACCCACACGGTGGGATCATGCATCAGCACCTCACCGCCGGAGAGGTCCTGCCATTCGAACACCACCGCCAGATCGAGCTCGCCGGCGGCGAGCGCCGCGATCTGCGCACCGGAATGCGCGTAGCGGACGGTGATGTCGACCTGAGGATGGCGCTTGGCAAAGGCGCCGAGAGCGCGCGACAGGATCGCGTGGCCATATTCCTCCGGAATGCCGATGCGCACCGGTCCGCCAAGCGGCGTCGCGACCATCGATGCCGCCGTCTCGTCCAGCAGCGACACGATGCGGCGGGCGTTGACGATGAGTTCGCCGCCGCGGCGCGTCAGCGCCACACCCCGCGAGCCGCGCTCGAACAGGCTGTCGCCGACCATATCCTCGAGCTTCTTCATCTGCATCGAAACCGCCGACTGGGTACGGCCGGCCTGCACCGCAGCCTTGGTGAAATTGCCGGCGTCGGCGACCGCGACGAAGGTGCGCAGCAGATCGCTGTCGAGCGTGGGCTTCATTTGTCCGCCATAAGAAAATCTGATCGCTGGCATCATTCCAATTCGTTTGCAACATGTCAAACGGCGGATAATAGTCGCTTCACCCATTGGATATGCGGCTGCGAAAACGGCTGCGGACCAAAAAGTCCTCACTCGTACCCGCTGCCCGAAATGGTGGCGGGTTCTTTTTGATGCAGGTCGCCCAAAAGCATGTCCTCGGGCCTGACCCTGGACCTGACCCGAGGGTGCGAAGCGGTTTTGGGCGATATGCATAAAACAAAGTTACGCGGGCCCGGCTCTCGGGCCGCGCACGCAAGGAGCCGTCGAACGACATGCAGAACCGGATCGTCCTCGGCATGGCAAGCCTTTGCCTCGGCGTTCTGGTGTTCTCGCTCCAGGATCCGCTGATCAAGGCCGTATCGGGCACCTATCCGGTGACCGAGGTGATGGCGATCCGCTCGATCGTCGCCCTGCCCATTCTTCTCGTGCTGGTTCATGCCGATGTCGGGCTCAGGGCGATCTTTTCGAAGCGGTTTCGCATGCTGACGATGCGCGCCTTGATCCTGTTCACCTCCTACACGCTCTACTACCTGGCGATCGCCGCCCTGCCGCTTGCCGACGCGGTGGCGCTCTATTTCATGGCACCGCTGTTCATCATGGCGCTTGCCGGCCCCTATCTCGGCGAACGGGTAGCGGGGCAGACGCTGGTCACCGTCATGGTCGGCATGCTCGGCGTGCTGGTGATGCTGCGACCCGGCGCCGGGCTGTTCGACTGGGCGGCGCTGCTGTCGCTGGCCTCGGCGGTGCTGTACGGTTTTTCGCAGTTGATGGCCCGCAAGATCGGCGACACCGAATCATCCACGGTCATGGCGTTCTATCAAAACGGCGTCTATCTCCTGGGCGCTGCAGCGGTCGCCGGGCTGTTCTGGCTGGCAGGAATAGCTCATGCCACGCATCCGAGCCTCGAATTCCTGGTCAGGCCATGGATCTGGCCGACGTCAATCGACTTCCTGACGATGGCCGCCTGCGGCGTCGTGGCTTCGGCCGGGATGATCTTGTTGTCGCAGGCCTACCGGCTGGCGCCGGCCAACGGCGTCGCCACCTTCGAATACACCGGCATCATCTGGTCGCCGCTGTGGGGCTTCCTGTTCTTTGCGGAAGTGCCGCGATCGACCACCGTCATCGGCGCCGCCCTCATCATCGGCGCCGGTCTGTTCGCGCTCAACGCCAGCCGGCGCCGGAGCAGCGCGCCGGCAATCGCAGCGACCTGCGATCCGGCCTGACCGCGCGGAATCTTAAGCAAAACAGGCGAGCGCCTGTTCGACGCGCACGCGGATTTCGGCCAGCGTGAACGGCTTCTGCACGACGTCCACAATGACGCCGTTCAATTCCTCGGCGCGCTCGCGCTGGTCGGCATAGCCGGTCATCAGCAAGATCTTCATCGCCGGGAAAAGCGATGCAGCCGCCTTGGCCATTTGGATGCCGTCCATCTCCGGCATCCGGATATCCGAGACGACAAGGTCGTAGCCGCCACGTGCAGCGCGGATCAGGGCAAGCCCTTGCGCGCCGTCGGCGGCGATGTCGATCATATGCCCGGCGCGTTCGAGCGCGCGAGCGGCGAGGGTGCGGACGGATTCATCGTCCTCGACGATCAGGAGCTTTGCCATAGCGGAATTTTGGCGTGGAAAAGTTGACTTTTCCTGAACCGCAACCGCATCGAAGATAAATCTAGGCGTCGCCCTTTACGACGCCGACAAACGGCAGTTCGCGAAAGGCGTGGGCCACATCCATGCCGTAGCCGACGACGAAATAGTCGGGGCAGTCGAAGCCGACATAGTCGGCGTTGAGCGTGGTCTGGCGGCGCATGCGCTTGTCGAGCAGCACGGCGATGGCGCAGCTTTTGGCGCCGCGCGACAGCATCAGGTCGCGGGTGAAGGACAGCGTCTTGCCGGATTCGAGGATGTCGTCGATCAACAGCACGTCTCGGCCGGCGACCTCATTGTCGATGTCGCGCAGCACCCTCACCTCGCCGCTGGTGGTGCCGGCGCCGTAGCTGGAGATGAAGATGAACTCGACCTCCGGCGACAGGCCGACATCGTGCATGGCGCGGATGAGGTCGGCGGCGAAGATGAACGATCCCTTCAGCACCGAAATCACCAGAAGGTCGTGATAGTCGTGCCCGGCGATCTCCTTGGCGAGCTCCAGATTGCGGCGGGCGATCGCCGACGCCGAAAACAGGACCTCGATATCCTTGCCGCGCACAATTGGCATTGGCTGCCCTTCCAGAAATGATCGCCGCTAATTGGCGAAGGTGACCGAGACGGTCTTGACCCCGTTTCTAGGCACGTCGAGCCGGCTGGAAAAGCCAAATCTTTCGCCGGGCGCCAGCGAACGGTTGAATGTCGCCAGCCTATAACGGGTTGTGCGCCTGTCATTGCCGGTGACCCGGACTTCCAGCGGTGGCAATGGCGACGGGCTGGCGCCGTCATTCGCGGCCTCGCCACCGACGAACAGGACAGGTTGCGGCCCGGACGCATCGATACGCGACGTAACGCCTGAAATGGTCAGGGCAGCGCCCGCTTGTCGCGCCGCCAGAAGAAGCGGCGTCTGGCGCACCAGCGCGTGCCCGCCCGAGATCCAGAAGGCTGCAAACGCGGCACTGAGGCCGGCGATCCAGAAGATCGGCCCGCCGCGCGACGCCCGCAGCCGTTCCATCGCCGCTACCGGCTTGCGCAGCATGTCCATGCCTTTGATCGATGGCGTGGTGATCACGCGCAAAAGCGGCGGTGAAACGCCCGTGCTGGCGGTTAAACGCGGCAGCACCTCGTAGTCGGCGTCGACGATGTCACCAGGCGGATCACGCATGATGCGTTCCGGCGCAGGATTTGCGGCCGTATCGGTCATGATTTCGCCGGAAACCGGGCGCGCGGTTCGATCGTCAGCCATCGCGGCCTCAGCACTTCGCACTTGTTCGCTCTTCGTTTCTTATGCGTAAACGGAAATGGTTAACGTTTCCCCCGGAAACCCCTTGTGACGCGCCCAAAAAACCCCAAAATTAACCGCCGGTTAACCATGCCGGCCGATGGTCTTTTCTCAGAGAAGGCTGCCTCGTCGCCGCCGCAAGTTTCAGGTCGTCGAACGTGATCCGCTTCGAAAATGTCGGCCTCCGCTATGGCATGGGTCCGGAAATCCTCCGCGACATTTCCTTGCACATACCGGAGCGCTCCTTCCAGTTCCTGAGCGGCCCTTCGGGCGCCGGCAAGACGACGCTGCTGCGGCTTTTGTTCATGTCGCTCAAGCCGACGCGTGGGCTGATCACCATCTTCGGCAAAGACCGCTCGCGCATCTCGCGCGCCGAGCTGCCGCATCTGCGGCGGCGCATCGGCGTGGTGTTCCAGGACTTTCGCCTGCTCGACCACATGACGACCTATGAGAATGTGGCCTTGCCGCTGCGCGTGCGCGGGCGCGAGGAGGCCAGCTACCGCACCGATGTGACCGAGCTCTTGAAATGGGTCGGTCTTGGCGAGCGCATGCATGTGCTGCCGCCGGTGCTGTCGGGTGGCGAGAAGCAGCGCGCCGCAATCGCCAGGGCGCTGATCGAGCAGCCCGAAATCCTGCTTGCCGATGAGCCAACCGGGAATGTCGACCCGCCGCTGGCGCGACGCCTGTTGCGGCTGTTCATCGAACTCAACCGGCTGGGCACCGCCGTGGTGATCGCAACGCACGACCTCGGCCTGATGGAACAGGTCGACGCACGCCGCATGATCCTGTCCGGCGGAAGGCTGGATATCTATGACTGACCTTTCCGCTCGCCATGTCGAAGACCAACACGCTGACAGGGCTGGGACGCAGCGCGTTCAGCGCAAGATGGCGCCGATCGTGCCCGCCCAGAACATCGCCGGCCGGGCGCTGGTCCTGGTGATCGCCATCATGACATTCCTCTCCTGCCTGACCTTCGGCGCGGTGACGCTGGTGCGCGACACCGCCTCGGTCTGGGAGAACCAGATCTCACGCGAGGCGACGATCCAGATCAAGCCGATGGACGGCCTCGACATCGAGGCAGCACTTGCCCAGGCCTCGCAGATCGCCGGCGAATTCCCTGGCGTGAAGAGCGCCAGGATCGTCGACCGCGATGCCACGGCGCGGCTTTTGGAACCCTGGCTGGGTTCGGGTCTCAACATCGACGAGCTGCCGGTGCCGCGTCTGATCATCGTCACCATAGACGAGACCAACCCTCCCGATTTCGCCGCAATGCGCGCCGCGATCACGCCGAAACTGCCCAGTGCCTCGCTTGACGACCATCGCACCTGGGTCGACCGGCTGGTCGCCATGGCCCGCACCACGGTGACCATCGGCATCGCCGTGTTGGCGCTGATGCTGGCGGCAACCGTGCTGACCGTGGTGTTCGCGACGCGCGGCGCCATGGCCGGCAACGGCCACATCATCGAGGTGCTGCATTTCGTCGGCGCCGAAGCGCGCTTTATCGCGCGCGAATTCCGCCACCACTTTCTCGTCACCGGCATGAAGGGCGCCGCCGCCGGGGGTGCGGCGGCGGTGTTCGTCTTCATCGTCTTCTCGTGGTGGTCGTCGCGAAACATGGCGACGCCGCAGGCCGATCAGGCGACCGCCCTGTTCGGCAATTTCGCCATCGGTTCGGCGGGCTATCTCGGCGTTGTTCTCATGGTGCTGGTCATCGGTGCGCTGACGGCGGCAACCTCCCATGTCACCGTCGTCACCTATCTCAGCGACATCGATGTCCGCCAGCCGGAAGCAGGGTGATCACGAATAGAGAATTAGCGTAACGAAATTTGTGCTTTCCGACCTACTAAACGCCGTATTTCAGAGTTAACGATAAGGACGATGGACGCGCGCGACTCGACCGGAATGGCTGGACAGTTGCCCTTGGTGATCACGCGTTCTAGCGAGCGCGTCAAGCCCCGCCGATTGGCGAGCGCGCTACGCATCTCAGCTTTCTTTCTGCTCGTGCTGGCAACGTTGTTTGCCGGCGGCTTTGGCTGGTTCGCCAGCACCGTCAGCCGTCTCGCGACGCCCGCCAATCCGGCAAGGGCCGATGCCATCATCGTGCTGACCGGCGGCCATTCGCGTCTCGACGCGGCCATGGGCCTGCTGGCGTCCGGCAAGGGCGAGCGGCTGCTGATCAGTGGCGTGCATCCTTCCGCCAGCCGCCGCCAGCTTCAGGTCGCGACCCGCGGCGACAAGGAATTGTTTTCCTGCTGCGTCGACATCGACCGTGCCGCGCTCGACACGATCGGCAATGCCGAGGAAAGTGCCAAGTGGGTGGAAGACCACGCCTATGGCACCGTGATTCTCGTCACCAACAACTATCACATGCCGCGCAGCCTGCTGGAAATGGGCCGGCTGCTGCACAAGGCCAAGCTCGAGCCCTATCCGGTGGTCAACAGCAATCTTGGCAATGGCGGCTGGCTGACCAAGCCGAGAGCCTTGCGCGTGCTGTTCACCGAATACAACAAATATCTGCTTGCGCTGGCGCGCGGCATCGTGCCGGTCAAGCCAACGCCAACCGGAATCGCGCTGGCCGAGGCTGTTGCGCCGAACTGAGCCGATCTGGAACCGGCAGCGCTATCATTCCTTGAGCGTGGCGCTTGAGACGCTGCGCAGCCGCGCGATCTCGTGTTCGAGACGTTCGATACGCTTGTCCCGCTCAGCCAGCGCCGCCGCCACATCGGCCGCTTCGAAACGCTGTGGAATGTGCTGCGGGCAATTGGAATCCCAGGCCGAAACCGTGAACAGGATGATCTGCTCCGGGCGCGCCTTGTAGCCTTCCGGCATCAGCTTCGCCATCAGTTCGGCGTCCTGCTCGACGACCCGCGCGGTGCCCCAAATCTTGATGCGCTGCCGATGCGCATAGTCGATCAGGAACAGGAAAGCGCGCGGGTTGTCGTCCAGATTGCCCTGGGTGATGAATTGCCTGTTGCCAGAGAAATTGACGAAGCCGATCGTCCGCTCGTCAAGCACCTTGAGGAAGCCGGCCGGCCCGCCGCGATGCTGGATGTAGGGCTGGCCCTCACCATTGGCCGTCGACAGGAAGACGCTGGTCTGCGCCTCGATGAAGGCGGCGAGATCGGGCGTGATATCAGCTTGCCAACTGCCGCGCTGTTCGACGCGGGCATAGGCCTCGCGTGAGCCTTTGCGGGCCTGGATCGCCTTGACGGTTGGCGTAAAGGCGACATCGCTGGTGAAGACTTGAGCATTCATCGAAAGCCTCCTTCAAAGGCCGAGTTCCGATAGAGAGGGATGACCGTCCGGCCGGCGGCCAAGCGGCCAATGATATTTGCGGTCGGCCTCGAGGATCGGCAGGTCGTTGATGCTGGCGATGCGCAGGCGCATCAATCCAAGCTCATCGAACTCCCAGTTCTCATTGCCGTAGCTGCGAAACCACGAGCTTCTGTGGTCGTGCCATTCATAAGCGAAACGCACGGCGATACGGTTGTCGCGGAAGGCCCAGACCTCCTTGATGAGCCGGTAGTCGCGTTCGCGACCCTATTTGCGTGTGAGGAATGTCTGGATAGCCTCGCGCCCTTGCAGGAACTCGGCCCGGTTGCGCCAGCGGCTGTCGATTGTGTAGGCAAGCGCGACCCGTGCCGGATCACGGGAGTTCCAGGCATCCTCAGCCATGCGTGCCTTCTGTGCGGCGGTCTCGGCGGTGAATGGCGGGAGCGGCGGGCGGCTTTCAGACATGGGAACTCCTTGCGACTGACTCAGGCTGCCCTGCGGGCAGAAACGACCGGAAAGTCGATTTCCGTCCTGGCGACCTCATTGACATAGTTGGTCCAGACATTGAGAGCGACATGCTGGACGATCTCGATGATCTGCGCATCGTCGTAGCCTGCGAGCCTGACGGCGCTGAGATCCTCGTCACCGATATGGCCGCGGTCGCGCGCAATCTTGGTGGCGAAACGCACGGCTGCGGCGGCCTTGGGATCGTTGGAACTGCCCGCGCGATTGGCGACCATTTCGGCATCATCAAGCTTGGCGAGAGTCTTGCCGAGATAGGTGTGAGCGGAAAGGCAGTAGTTGCAGCCATTGACCTCGGCAACCGCCAGAGCAATGCGCTCGCGCGTCGGCGCGGGCAGTCGGCCTTTGGCAAGCGCTCCAGACAGGCTGAGATAGCCTTCAAGCGCAGCCGGGCTATTGGAAACAAGCCTGAAGAGGTTAGGCACGACGCCGAGTTGCTTCTCGACGGCATGTAACATCGGCTGCGACGCAGCAGGCGCGGCCTCTATGGACGCTGGTGTAGGGATGCGGGGCATCGGCATTCCTTCTCGTTGATCAGCTCGCCGCCAAAACATGGCCCCTTCCATCGCTCGGATGTAGATGCCATATTTGCAACCTATCCTTCCATTTTCCGGGAGAAATATGGATCGCCTCGAGGCCATGTCGCTTTTTGTCGCCGCGGCGGAGGCCGGCAGCCTTTCGGCCGCTGGACGCCGTTTCGGCATCCCGCTTGCAACGGTCAGCCGCAAGGTCTCCGACCTGGAGCGGCATCTGAAGACGCGTCTTCTGAATCGCTCGACGCGGCAGCTGACGCTGACCGACACAGGTCACGCCTACCTCGCTGCCTGCCGTCGCATTCTCGACGAGGTGGGCGAGGCCGAGCGGACTGCCGCCGGCGAATACAGCGCCCCGACGGGCGAACTGATCATCACCGCACCGATCGTCTTTGGCCGCCTGCATGTGCTGCCGGTCGTCACCGGCTTTCTCGCTGCCTACCCCGACGTGGCTATTCGGCTGATGCTTGCGGACCGGATAACCCAGTTGACCGAGGAGCACATCGATCTCGCCGTCCGCATCGGCCAGCTTCCCGACTCCAGCCTTGTGGCCACCCGCATCGGCTCGATCCGGCGCGTTGTTTGCGCAAGCCCGGCCTATCTGGCCGAGCACGGCACGCCGGAGGCGCCGAAAGACCTCGCAGCACACAACTGCGTCACCTTCGAGGGGCTCACCGCTCCCGCCGCATGGACTTTTGCCACGGGCAAGACCGACCTCACCGTTCCGATCCGCTCACGACTTCGGGTCAACACCGCGGAAGCGGCGATCGATGCCGCGATTGCCGGCATCGGGTTAACAAGGGTGCTTTCCTACCAGATCGCAGCTGCAGTGCGGTCGGGCACCCTCTGCACCATGCTGGAGGCATTCGAGCCGCAGCCATGGCCGGTCAGCCTGGTGCATGCCGGCAATGGCCTGCTGCCGGTGAAACTGCGTGCGTTTCTCGATTTCGCCGCCCCACGCCTGAAGAAACGGCTGGTGCAAGAGACGTGGCAGGCCTGACGAACGGGCCGCGGCTTCATCAAGGCGGATCGATCTCCGGCCATCGCACGGTTTCCTTTTTGCCCGCGCTTGGTGTAACCAACGCACACCTCCTCACCGGGCTCTTCCTGCATGCTTTATGTCCGCTCGCTGGCGTTCAACTTCGTCTTCTACGTCAATCTGATCGTCCAGATGATCCTCTGGACCCCGTACTATTTCCTGTCTCCGCGCCACCGTGCCTGGTTCGTGCCGAAATTCTGGTCACACACCAGCATGTGGCTCTATGACAAGATCGCCGGCACCAAAAGCGAGATCACCGGCCAGGAAAACCTGCCCGAGGGTTCCTTCATCCTGGCGCCGAAGCACCAGTCCTTCTGGGACGCGATCGCCTTTTTCCCGTTCCTGCAGGATCCGATCTACATCCTCAAGCGGGAACTGACCTGGATCCCGTTCTTCGGCTGGTACATCCTGAAAATGCGGATGATCCCGGTCGACCGCGGCAGCCGCTCGAAGGCGCTGAAAGCGGTGGTCGCCGCGACCAGGCAGGAGCTGGCGCGCAATCCCCGCCAGCTGATCATCTATCCCGAGGGCACGCGCCGGGCGCCGGGCGACGAGCCGGCCTATAAATACGGCATCGTCGAGCTCTATACCCAGCTTGGCATTCCGGTGGTGCCGGTCGCCCATGTCGCCGGCCTCTACTGGCCGCGGCGGAAATTCCTGCGCTATCCCGGCACGATCAAGGCCCGCTTCCTGCCGCCGATCCCGGCGGGTTTGGGCAAGCAAGAATTCATGGAACGGCTGATCGGCGAGACGGAAGCCGCCTGCGACCAGCTGCTCATCGAGGCGTCCCAGGCGCCAAACCCGCCGCCAATGCCGCCGACGGCGGTAAAGCGGCTGGGGGAACTTGGCTCCGATACCCCGACCTGACCATCTAAGCTTGCGGCACTGTCCCCTAGCGAATCACAGCCAGCGCCGTGGTCAACACCAGTGTTGCCGCGAACGTCAGATTAATGATCCGCGAGGCTAGCGGCTTGCGCAAGAACCGCGCAACGCTGCCCCGGCGAGAAGCCACAGGACATGGATGGCGACGATCATCGAAGCGAGGACCGCCAACCTTATTCCTGCATCGAGCTCACCGGCGGACGACGTGCCGGCAAATACGGCGGCAATCGCCACATAGGCTTTCGTGTTGGCGACGGCCAGAAGAAACCCGCCGAGGAATGTGGGACGCGCCGCCCCGCCGCTACGCACGGCCAGAGGCGGGGCCGTTGCTATCTTGAAGGCGAGATAGAGGATGTAGGCTGCGGATGCCACTGCCAGGAGCGGTGTGAGCGTCGGCACAGAGGCGAGCATGGTCGTAATGCCCGTCGCCACGACCAAAAGCACGGCGACCGTACCAAGAATGATGCCCGAGGCATAGCGGAGCGAATCGCGCAGGCCGAAGGCGGCGCCGACGGCGGTGACGCTTATCGTCGCCGGCCCCGGACTGCCCATCACGACCGCGGATGCCAGCACAAGCGCGAGCAATTGCTGCCATAGTTCCGGATGGGAAAAGACCTGTTCGGCCATCTGTATACCAGTATCCAGGCGCGATGCCGGCAAGGGTATGGCAGGGCACACCAGGGCGTCTTGAACGATCGTGCAGGGAGCCTTCCGGCGCAGGCCACGCAGGATTCTTGGCTGCTGTTTGATCAAGCCGCCGCTTCGCGCTGGCGTCTATGCGCTCGCGCTGTCGAGCTCGGCGATATCGTCCGGGCTGAGCTCCAATGATGCGGCGCGGACGAGGCTGTCGACCTGGTCCAGCGTCGTGGCGCTGGCGATCGGCGCAGCTACGCCGGGCCGCGCGATCACCCAGGCGAGCGCCACTTCCGCCGGCTTGGCCGAGTGACGCGCCGACACAGCGTCGAGTGCCGCCAGGACGCGCATGCCGCGCGCGTTGAGATAGTTCTTCACGTCGTCGCCACGCGCGCTTTTGCCGAGATCGGCTTCGCTGCGGTACTTGCCACTCAAAAACCCCTTGGCGAGGCTGAAATAGGTGATGACGCCGATATCCTCGGCCATGCACAGATCGCGCAGCGGTCCATCGAAAGAGGCGCGATCGTAGAGATTGTATTCCGGCTGCAGCACCGAATAGCGCGGCAGGCCCCGCAAGCTTGCCACGTCGAGCGCGGCGCGCATCTGGCCGGCATCGAGATTGGAGGCGCCGACGTGGCGGATCTTGCCCTTGTCGAGCAGCTTCTGATAGGCGCCAAGCGTTTCCTCGTAAGGGGTGGCCGGGTCCGGCCAGTGCGACAGATAGAGATCGACGACATCGGTCTGCAGCCGCTTCAGCGACGCATCGATGGCCTTTTCGATATAGGCTGCGGAGAGGTCTTTCCTGCCCTGCCCCATGTCCGACCCGACCTTGGTGATCACCACAACCTTGTCGCGATTGCCGCGGCTTTTCATCCATTTGCCGATGATCGTTTCGGATTCGCCGCCCTTGTTGCCGGGAACCCAGCGCGAATAGGCATCGGCGGTGTCGATGGCGTTGAGGCCGGCGCCGACGAACCGGTCGAGCAGGTCGAAAGAGGTTTTCTCGTCGGCGGTCCAGCCGAAGACGTTGCCACCCAGAACCAGCGGCGCGATGGACAGGTCGGTTTGACCGAGACGACGTTTCTGCAAGACTGATCTCCGTGGGGAATGGAAAGAAGCGGGCGAAAAGCCCCGTGACCGGCTTAACCTATGGCGGGCCGCACCAACGTCAAAGGGCCGGCCGACTTTTCCACCGACCAGCGCTTCACAAAGGCGCGATCCGTTTCGCCACCTCTTCCAGCCAATGGTCGCGGATCCCCAGCGCCTCGAGGTGCTCCAGCGTGCTGGACACGTAGTCCTCATTCTTTCCCGACTGGCCGACGGCGCCGCGAACGACGCTCGCCGCATCGGCCGCATCGAGCGCACCGGCATATTGCTCGTGGGTACGGTCGACGACATAGGCGACAGCCTCGACCGTCTCGCCTCCGTCCGTCTCGCCGCCATTCTCGCCCCAACCCTTGTCGGCCTCACGCGTGCCCCCCTTGTCGAGGCGAATGCTAAGCATGCGCTCGAGATAGACATTGGTGACCAGTTCGCGCTCGCGCAGATAGGTGATGACCTCGTTGCGCAGATCGCCGGGGACGCGGAAAGCCAGCCCGATGCAGGAGCCGCCACGGTCGAGGCCGAGCACCAGGCCGGGCCGTTCGCGCGTGCCGCGATGCACGAAGGAGTAGACGCACAGCGAGCGGCGATAGCCATGGAGGCGGGCCCGCCGCGTCTCGACATGCGCAAATCCCGGCCGCCAGATCAGCGAGCCGTAGCCAAAAACCCAAAAATCGCCCATATCGCCAAGCCTGGTTGCAGCACCGCACTGGAATCGGTGTTTTTTCAATCCGTCTCCGTCTACCCGATCTTGCCGGAAACGACAGTCTCCTCTGCAACACGCGCCAACGAGAGCCGCAGCATGACGTCAAATGACGAACGCCCGCCGAATTTTCTCCGCCGGCTGTTCTGGCTCGGCGTTTTCATCGTCGTGCTGTTTGGCCTCTACAGCGCCGGCTGGTTCTACCTGGCAGACAGGGTCAAGAGCGAAGCCGGCAAAGCGGTGGCCGAGTTCAACGGCAATGGCATCGAGGCGGACTGCGTCAATCTCACGGTCAGCGGCTACCCCTTAAGCTTCGCCGTTACCTGCGACAGCCTGGCTTATCAGGACGACAGCAGGAACGTCGCCGCCTCGCTCGGCAGCCTCAAAGCAGTCACACACGTCACCCAGATCCTGTCCCCTGGCGCCGACCTGCAGGGGCCGCTCAGGACCTCCGTGCCGGGGATGGCGCCGCTGTGGATCGACTGGGATAATCTGCGAGCGAACGTCAAACTGTCCTGGCCCCTGCCCCGGCGCGTTTCACTGGAGGCAGAGGCTCTGTCAGCCCAGACCGATCCCGCCGATGGCACAGACCCGGTCGAGCTGTTCAGCGCTGGGACAGCGGTCGGAGAATTGCGTCCGAACGGCCAGGACATCGACTATGCCGGGAGTTTTACCGATCTCGAAATCGATCCGGGCGCGATCGATGGCCGCGTGCTGCCGCCGCTCGACGGCAGCGGCGACGTGACGCTGAAGAACGGCGTGGCGCTGATCAAGAAACAAACGGAGAGCCTGCGCGGCCAGGCGGTGGATATCGGCAAGCTCGATCTGTCGTCGGGAAGCGCGCGCGTCACCGTTTCCGGGCCGGTCTCGGTCGATGCCGACGGGCTGATCGACGCCGATTTGATGATCAGGCTCAGCGATCCGAAGGCGGTGGCGGAAATCCTCGGCAAAGCCATTCCCGAGCAGAAGAGCCAGATCAAAACCGGCTTTGCCGGGCTGGCGCTGCTTGGCAACGAACCGTCGATGCCGCTCAAGATCGTCAAGGGCAAGGCCTCGCTCGGTTTTATCCCTCTGGGCAGCATCAAGCCGGTCGATTAGGCGATGATTGCGAACCTCCAGTTCGAAAAGACCATGGCCAAGCAGGAAGATAGATGAACCGCCCGGTGAAGCTCCTGAGTGTTGGCGCGCTGACGCTCGATACGATCCTTCGCGTCGACACGCTTCCGGCGCGTCAGGGCAAGTTCATCGCGTCCGACGGCGTCCAGATCGCCTCGGGCATGGCTTCGAGCGCGGCCTGCGCCGCACGCCGCCTGGGCGCGGAGGTATCGCTGTGGGCGAGCGCGGGAGACGACCTCGTCGGCGATCAGCTGGTCGCAGGCATTGAGGCCGAAGGCGTCGATTGCAGCTTTGTCCGGCGCGTCGCCGGGGCGCGGTCGGCACTGTCGGCCATCCTGGTCGACACGCATGGCGAGCGCATTATTGTTCCGTTCTATAACAAGCTCGCCCAGGCCGACCCCGAAGCGCTCCCCATTCAGGATCTCACCGCATTCGACGCCGTCCTGGTCGACGTGCGCTGGCCGGGCGCGGCAGCTCTGGCCCTGACGGCGGCGCGCGCAAACGGCCGTCCAGCCATACTCGATGCCGACACCGCGCCACGGGCCGTGCTGGAACGGCTGTTTCCGCTCGCCTCGCACATCGTCGCGTCGGAGCCGGCGGCGTTCATCCTCTGCGGCGAGGAGCAAGGCCCGCAGGAGGCCTGTGAAGCGCTGGCCAGACGCACCGATGCATTCGTAGCGGTGACCTGCGGCGCAGCGGGAAGCTGGTGGTTCGACCGTTCGGTGGCGTCGGTGCGCCACGTCGCCGCGCCAAGGATCAAGGCAGTGGATACGCTTGCCGCCGGCGACGTGTTTCACGGCGCCTTTGCCGTCGGGCTGGCCGAGGCCATGCCGATCGAACGGACATTGCGCTTTGCCAGCGCCGCCGCCGCGCTCAAATGCCTGCGCTTCGGCGGCAGGCTGGGCGCGCCGGACAGGGCCGAGACACTGGCGATGATGGCGGCTCACTGGCCGGATTGAGCGCGAGGCGGCCTTCAAATCGGATGGTACCGCCGCTCTATCTTTTGCTTGAGCATCGGATTTCACATAAAACCGGTACGGGTCCGATGCTCTATCCCTTGGCCGGATGCTCGACTGCCTGCCGGCCAAAGTCCGGCACGTCGATGTCCTGGCCGGCCTCGATGATCGAGCGGCGCACGGCGCGGGTGCGGGTGAACAGGTTGAACAGCTTTTCGCCGTCGCCCCAGCGGATCGCCCGCTGCAGCGAGGCCAGATCCTCCGAGAACCGCGCCAGCATTTCGAGGATGGCATCCTTGTTGTGCAGGCAGACGTCCCGCCACATCGTCGGGTCGGACGCGGCAAGGCGCGTGAAGTCGCGAAAGCCGGAGGCCGAATATTTTATGACCTCGGACTTGGTCACCGACTCCAGATCGTCGGCGGTGCCGACGATGTTATAGGCGATGATGTGCGGCAGGTGCGAGACGATGGCCAATGTCATGTCGTGATGCTGGGGATCCATCGTGTCGATGTTGGAGCCGCAGCGGCGCCAGAATTCCGAGAGCCTTTCCAGCGCCTCGGGATCGGTGCCGGGTAGCGGCGTGAAGATGCACCAGCGGTTTTCGAACAATTCGGCAAAGCCGGCGTCCGGGCCCGATTTTTCAGTGCCGGCCAGTGGATGGCCGGGAATGAAATGCACGCCGGCAGGCACATGCGGCTGCATCTGCGCGATGACCGACGCCTTGGTCGAGCCGACATCGGTGAGGATCGCGCCCGGCTTCAGCGCCGGCGCGATTTCCTCGGCGACCTCGCCCGAAGAACCGACCGGCACCGAAACGATGACCAGGTCGGCATCGCCGACCGCCTCTTTCGCATCCGACGTGTAGGAGGAGCCGAGGCCGAGTTGTTTCGCCCGCGCCAGCGTCGTTTCGCTGCGCGTCGAGATGGCGACATGACCGGCAAGGCCTTCGCGATGGATTACGCGGGCCAGCGACGAGCCGATCAGGCCGATGCCGACCAGCGCGATCTTTTCGAACATCGGTGATGTCATGGTGTTCTAGCTTTTCAGAAATGTCGCGAGGGCGGCGACCACGCCGCGATTGGCCTCTTCGGTGCCGATGCTCATGCGCAGCGCATTCGGGAAACCGTAGCCGGAAACGCGCCGCAATATGTAGCCGCGCGCACAGAGGTAATCGTCCGCAGCTGCCGCCGAATGTTTTTTGTCTTCGGGAAAGTGGATGAGGACGAAATTGCCGACGCTCGGCGTCACCCGCAGTCCGAGCCTGGTCAACTCCTCGCTCACCCAGGTCAGCCAGGTCTCGTTATGCGCCACGCTGCGCTCGACATGGGCACGGTCGCGGATCGCGGCAATGCCGGCCTCGATCGCCGTCGCGTTGACGTTGAAGGGACCCCGCACCCGGTTGATCGCATCGATGACATGCATCGGCGCGTACATCCAGCCGATCCGCGCGCCGCCGAGGCCGAGCTTGGAGAAGGTGCGGGTCATGACCACGTTTTCCGCGCCAGCCACCAGTTCGACGCCGGCTTCATAGTCGTTGCGGCGGACATATTCGGCATAGGCTGCATCCAGCACCAGAAGCACGTTTCGAGGCAGGCCGGCATGCAGGCGGCGCACCTCCTGGAACGGCAAATAGGTGCCGGTCGGGTTGTTGGGATTGGCAAGGAAGATGATCCGCGTACGCGGCGTTACGGTGGCAAGGATCGCATCGACGTCGGCACGCTCATTGGTTTCCTTGACCGACACCGGGACAGCACCTGCCGACTGGATGTAGATCTTGTAGACCATGAAGCCGTGTTCGGTGATCACAGCTTCATCGCCGGGTGCGAGATAGGTCTGCGCAAGCAGGCCCAGAATCTCGTCGGAACCGTTGGAACAGACGATGTTCGCCGGGTTGAGGCCATGCACCTCGGCGATCGCCTCCCGCAGGCGCCTGGCGGTGCCGTCGGGATATATGTCGAGCTTGGCCGCGACGTCGCGCGCTGCTTCTATCGCCTTCTGCGAGGGGCCGAGCGGGTTCTCGTTCGACGACAATTTGTGGACCTTGGTAACGCCGGCCGGCGCCGTGCTTTTGCCCGGCACATAGGCTTCGATGTCCATGATCCCCGCGCGGGGCGTTGGACGTGCCTGATCCGATGCCTGGTTCATATTGCAAAAATCCGTCGAGAACGCTTCCACCTAGTGTGGTGGATTTGAAGTTCCTGCCATTTTGGTGGCAACGGCGCTCAGGAACTTCAAATCCAGCACACTAGAAGCCGCAGCGGAAATACAAGTCGTGGCCTGGAATGTCGAGAGGCGGCGATCATGGGTGAGCGACTGGCATGGGTAAACGACTGGCCGTTGACGCCGAGGCGCGCCGGTCCTAAAGAAAGGCGAATCCCGTGGTGATTTGGCCGGTCGGCTTGCAGCCACGTTAAACAACTCGCTAAAGGGCCGTTTGCATCTTGTAACCGGCTTTGCGAAGGCAATGCCGGTTTTTTGTTGTCCGCAGCCGGCCGGACAGTCGCATCGACCCGAAAATCGCAATCGACTTTCGGAAAACACGATGGGTTAATGTAAGAGGATGCGATGGTCGCGCTGCGCACGAAAAGGACCAACAACGAGGCCGACGAGCCGTCGAGCCCGGTGTTGCGTTTCGGTGCCGACAAGCCGCTCAAGCTCGATGCCGGCACGCTGCTGTCACCGTTCCAGATCGCCTACAAGACTTACGGCACGCTCAACGACGCCCGCTCCAACGCCATCCTCGTCTGCCATGCACTGACCGGCGACCAGCATGTCGCCAGCACCAATCCAGTGACCGGCAAGCCGGGCTGGTGGGAAGTGCTGATCGGCCCCGGCAAGATCATCGACACCAGCCGCTTCTTCGTCATCTGCTCGAACGTCATCGGCGGCTGCCTCGGCTCGACCGGCCCCGCCTCGACCAATCCCGCCACCGGCAAGCCGTACGGGCTCGACCTGCCGATCATCACCATCCGCGACATGGTGCGGGCGCAGTTGATGCTGGTCGACCATTTCGGCATCGAAAAGCTGTTCTCGGTGCTCGGCGGCTCGATGGGCGGCATGCAGGTGCTGCAATGGGCGTCGAGCTATCCGGAGCGCGTTTTCTCGGCGCTGCCGATCGCCACCGGCGCGCGTCATTCCTCGCAGAACATCGCCTTCCATGAGGTCGGCCGGCAGGCGGTGATGGCCGATCCCGACTGGCATGGCGGCAAATATTTCGAGCAGGGCAAGCGTCCAGAAAAGGGGCTGGCCGTGGCGCGGATGGCCGCTCACATCACCTATCTGTCGGAGGCGGCCCTGCACCGGAAGTTTGGCCGCAACCTGCAGGATCGTGAAGCACTCACCTTCGGTTTCGACGCCGATTTCCAGATCGAGAGCTATCTGCGCCATCAGGGCATGACCTTCGTCGACCGCTTCGACGCCAACTCCTATCTCTACATGACCAGGGCGATGGACTATTTCGACCTTGCCGCCGACCATGGCGGCCGGCTCGCCGACGCCTTTGCCGGCACCAAGACCCGTTTCTGCCTGGTCTCCTTCACCAGCGACTGGCTGTTCCCCACCGAGGAGAGCCGCTCGGTCGTTCATGCGCTGAACGCGGCCGGCGCCTCGGTGTCTTTCGTCGAGATCGAGACCGATCGCGGCCACGACGCCTTCCTGCTCGACGAGCCGGAGCTGTTCGCGGCCATCAACGGCTTCATCGCGTCGGCGGCCCGCGCCAGGGGGCTCAGCGCATGACCCCGAAAAGTTGCAGACTTTTCGGATCAAGGTCATGCGCCAGTCAAGAGGCACGATCATGAGTGTCAACCACGCCCAGCGCGTCGACCTCGAAGTCGTCGCCGATCTCATCCCGCCGCAGTCGCGGGTGCTGGACGTCGGCTCCGGTGATGGCCTGCTGCTCGAATTGCTGCAGGCAACGAAGCAGGTCGACGGCCGTGGAATGGAACTGTCGCAGCGCGGCGTCAACGAATGCGTGGCACGCGGCCTGTCCGTCATCCAGGGCGACGCCGACAAGGACCTCAAATTCTATCCCGACAAAGGTTTTGATTTCGTCGTCCTGTCGCAGACCTTGCAGGCGACCCGCAACCCGAAGCTGGTGCTCGACGAGTTGCTCAGGATCGGCAAGCACGCCATCGTCTCCTTCCCCAATTTCGGCCACTGGCGGGTACGCCTTTCGCTGTTCGTCGAAGGGCGGATGCCGGTGACCAAGGACCTGCCCTATTCCTGGTACGACACGCCCAACATCCATTTCTGCACCATCCGCGACTTCGTCAATCTCTGCGAAGAGCTTGGCGCAACGGTGGAAAAGGCAACCGCGCTCGACGCCAATGGCCAGAAAATCGGCCTGTCGATGCCATGGTGGTTCTGGAATTTCTTTGGCCAGCAGGCGGTGTTCCTGCTGAAGCGATAACGGCGACCCGTCGCTTCGGCCAGCCGGCCCGAGTCCGGAGACATCTGGGACTGATCGCCATTCGTCGAGGTCTAACGATCAAGTTCCGGAAAATACGGATCGGAGAAAAACCGCCGACCGCGCTCGCCTTGCAAACAGTCGACCGGTGCTGCCGCGTCGACCGGGACGGACCCGGGATCGGCCCCGGGACCGGCATTAGGATCGGTAACACCGCTGACCTCGAGGACCAGCTTGCGGCGTATGGCGGTCACGAATTCCGAAGCGGCATAGACCGGCAGCACGAAGGAGCCTGGCCCGCCTGTGACGCACTCGGCATAGTATTGGTCGAGATGGCTGAAGCTGGGCGACGGGCTGATCAGGATCGGCAGGCCATTGATGACGATGCCCTTTGCTATCGCGGCGTCGCGTGTCGTGGCGACGGGCATCCCGATATTGTTGGGGCCATCGCCTGAGATGTCGATGACGCTGCGCGTCGCGTCGAAGGCGGCTCCATCCAAAAGCTTGGCGCCGAAGGCGAGCGCACTGGAAATCGAGGTGCCGCGAAAGCTCCTGAACGGGCGCGCCTCGATCTTGCCGGCGAATACCTCGGCGCTCTCGGCATCGTCGATGACCTGCCAGGCAATGACGGCGTCGTCGCGGACGGTGCCTGCCCATTCGAAATAGGCCAGCGCAATGCGGCCGTTCACGCCCGAACGCACCGCATTGATGAAGTCGGGGTGGCGCAGCGCCTTGACATAGCCGGCGCGCTGCAGGGCGAATTCCTTTTCGTCCATCGAGTGCGAGATGTCGACCGCCAGCACCAGTTCGACGTCCACGGCAATGGTGTCGGCAGGCGCGGCCAAAGGTGCTGCCTGGGCACGGGCAAGGCAGGCAAGCAGGCTGACGCAGGTCGCCCAAAAGCGCGCAGCGGTTTTGGGGTAACGACAAGCATCGAAGCAAAGACTCAAAGCGTGTCGCATGAATCCAACGCCGCAGGCTTCCGAACGATGCCGGCAATCTTTCGACGCGATCACGGCAAAATAAAGCTTACGGCCGGCTATGCCTGTTGGCGGGCTTTGGCGACGGCCGGGGGTGGTTCGATCGCGCCGGCCCTGACACGGACTGGCTTGAGAGGCGGTCGCTCGAAATCTTTCACGATCGCCAATGAGCGCGGGAAGAATTCAATGTTGTGCTGGCCACGGCCGATATTGAGGATCGCGGCGTCGGCAAGACGCGCCTCCAGCATCGACAGCACCCGCCGCAGCGTCGCGCCGTCGAACGTGTCCAAAGCCTCGTCGATGATCACCCATTTCGGCTGCCGCAAGACCAGCCGGGCAAAGGCAAGCAGGCGCTGCTCGTCATCGCTCAATTCGCGCTCCCAGCGCGCCGACCGGTCGAGCGAGGATGACAGCCGCCCGAGACCGACCTCGGCAAGCACCGCCGAGATCTCGGCGTCGCTGACCGCGGCATCGGCGTGGTCGAGCACCTCGCGCAGCGTGCCGAGCGGGAAATAGGGTTTTCGGGGAACGAAGGCCGGCACCTCTCCGGCCGGCATGCCGATCCGCCCGCTTCCCCACGGCCACAGACCGGCAATGGCGCGGAAGAACAGCGTCTTGCCGGCGCGCGGATCTCCCGTGATCATGACGCGCTCGCCGGCGCGGATCTCGACATGGGACTCGGCGAGCTTGGTGCATCCATCCCGCGACGCAATTTCGAGCTTGTCGAATGTCAGCCTGCCGTCCAGATTTTCGCCGAACTCGATGCGCCTCTCGCTGTGGTGGAGCACATCCGTTTCAGCAAGCGCGATGCGGAAATCGGCGACGCGCATCAGCGTGGCGCGCCAATCGGCGATGCCGCCGATATTGTTGATGAACCAGCGCAACGAGGAATGCACCTGGTTGAAGGCGCCGACAGCCATCATCAGCCCGCCGAAGCTGATGTCACCGGCGAAATAGACCGGCGCGGCGACGAGGATCGGCGCGACGACAGTGATCCAGCCATAGGTGTCGGTCACCCAGGAAAGATTGATCTGGGCGCTGTAGATGCGCCGTATCGCGCCCAGCACCGTGCCGAGGTCGAGCTCAAGCCGCCGTCGCGCGTCGGCCTCGCCGTGCGCAAGCGCGATGGCATCGACATTCTCGTTGACGCGGACCACCGAGGAGCGCAGCTCCGCCTCGCGCGTATAGCGGTCGCTGTTGAAGCGGATGAGCGGCCGTCCGACCAGCCAGCTCAGCCAGGAGGCGGTGCCGGCATAGAGGATTGCGGCCCACACCATGTAGCCCGGAATCGCCAGCGAATAGCCGCCGACATGGAAGACGAAGCCGGAAGACAGCGACCAAAGGACGCCGACGAACGAAACAAGCAGAATGAACGACTGCAATAGCCCTATGCCGAGACCTGTCGAAAGATCGGAGAGATGCCCGGCATCCTGCTGCAGGCGCTGGTCGGGGTTGACGCCGATGGCGCCGGCGTTGGCGAGCCGGAAAGCCCGCGCCGGCCGCATCCATTCACCGATCAGATCGACGGTCAACGCCTCACGCAGCTTCAGCCGGATCGTCTGGTCGAGCCAGGTCTGGCCGACATTGAGCACCACAAGCCCGCCGGCGATGGCGGAAAACACCAGAAGCTGGTGCAGGAAACCCTGCATGTCGCGCCGAGCCAGCGCGTCGTAAAAGGGCTCGTTCCAGCGATTGAGCAGAACCTGCCCGATCGAGGTTGCCACAATGACGGCGACTATGCCGAGGCAGGCCCAGAGCAGTCGTTTGCGGATCGGCGACTTCGCCAGCGCCAGCCCGATTGTCGCCAGCTGGTCGCGCAGGCTGCTAGCTTCGACCGACGCGGCAATCGGCTTGGCGCTGGCCTCGAAATCCGGATGATCAGCCATTGATGAAGACCCTTCGCAAGCGGTGCTGAAACCGGTGAGCAAGTCGAATCAATCGGGTAGCAAACCCGCCCACGACAGATAGGTGGGAAAAAGCGTGATTCCGATCACGAAAACGTCATCGACGGCGAGGCGACGGCGCGTTCCCGCTCGGCGATATCCGGCCGAGCCTTGTGGCGCCATGCGGCGAGAAAACCGGCACGAAGACGCGGCGAGAGGCGCGCTGGACGACCGGCACACCCTGATAGAGCCGCTTCTGCGCCTCGACGACGATGACGCCGGAAAAGATCGGCCAGAACCTGCGGCCGGCGCGCTCCAGCACATTGTGGAACCGCATCATGAAGCGTCGCCGCGATGGCGGGAAGAACAGGGCGTCGGACCAGGCCGCGGGCGTGAAATTCGCTTCGCGCAGCAATTCGGTGAGCTGGCCGCGCGAGAAAGGCCGGCCGCTGCCGAACGGCGTATGCTCGAAACGGGCCCAGACACCGCGCCGGTTGGGCACGACGATGACGACGCGGCCTGCGGGCGACAGCACCCGCCAGATTTCGTTCAGCGTCTCGCGCGGGTTCTCGGCATGTTCGAGTGAATGGACGAGCAGCATGCGGTCGATGGAGGCATCGACCAGCGGCAATTCCTCATCGAAGACCAGCGCGGTCGCGGTCGGCCCGGTGGCCGGCCAGACCACCGCGCCTTGTGTCGCCGGCATGAAGGCAAAGACACGTTCGGCATCGGTGCCGAACCGTTCCAGCCACGGCAAGGTGTAGCCGAGGCCGACCAGCCGCTCATTGGGCACGACAGCCCATATCGAGGACAACGCCATGGTGATCGAGCGTTCGGCCAATCGCCCGAGCGTGGTGGAATAAAAGGAGCGAAGGTCGACGATATCGGAATGCATGCGCGGCACGCTATCTTCGATGCTGTCCAAGTTCAACAAAGGCGCCCAGTTCTACAAAGACGCCAAGTTCTACAAAGATGGATGACATGTGCGGGCAAGCGCCCTATGTCTGCGGCGACTGCTGCATCGGCAAGAAATTGGTTTCGATTTCGGAAAGCACGATGCAGCAGATAAAAAGTGTTAGAGCGTCGTTTGTGCGTCCAACTGGACGCGCGGCGCACTAGAGCAATTCCAGGAAAAGTGTGAAACGGTTTTCCGTCCGGAATTGCGCAAAAACAAGGAGAGAGAGAGCCGTTCGGCGTTTCCGTGAAACGATGAACCGCTCTCGTGGAGAGATGCGATGCCGGTTGAAATCGAACAATTCATGTGCCGCAGCGACAATTTCGGTGTGCTGGTGCATGACCCGAAAAGCGGCCAGACCGCGATCATCGACGCGCCCGAGGAGGCGTCGATTCTGGCCGCGATCGAGCGTACCGGCTGGACGCCGACGATGATCCTGACCACCCATCACCATGTCGACCATGTCGAGGCCAATCTGGCGCTGAAGGAGCGCTTCAAGCTGCGCATCGTCGGACCGGAAGCGGAAAAGGCAAAAATCCCCGGCATCGACGAAACCGTCGAGCAGGGTTCGGTCATCCACCTCGGCGAGGAGAGGATAGACGTGATCGCCACGCCCGGCCACACGGCGGGCCATGTCTCCTATCATCTGCCGGCGTCGAAAGTGGCGTTCACCGCCGACACGCTGTTCGCACTTGGCTGCGGCCGGCTGTTCGAATGCAAGCCGCCGGTGATGTACGATTCGTTGAAGAAGCTCGCGGCGCTTCCGGCCGAGACGGTCGTCTATTGCGGCCATGAATACACGCTTTCCAACGCCCGCTTCGCGCTGACCGTCGACCCGACCAATTCGGCATTGAAGGAGCGCGCCGCGAAAATCGAAGCGCTGCGCGCCGACGGCAAGCCGACGCTGCCGACCACGATCGGTGAGGAACTGTCGACCAATCCGTTCCTGCGCTGGCACGATCCGGCAATCCGCAAGCATCTCGGCATGGAGAACGCCTCCGACGCCGACGTGTTCGCCGAAATACGCAAGCGCAAGGATAATTTCTGAGCACCGTTGATGATCTGGCATCCATGAAGTTTTGGGGAAAATGACCAGTTCCGCCGAAATCATCGCGGCGCTCGGCCTGAAACCGCATCCGGAAGGCGGCTGGTATGCCGAGACCTTTCGCGATGGCGCGGAAGGCGCTCGCGGCCATTCGACCGCGATCTATTTCCTTTTGGAGCAGGAGCAAGTGTCGGCCTGGCACCGCGTCAAGGACGCCGCCGAGGTCTGGCATTTCTATGCCGGCGCCCCGCTGGCACTGTCGATGAATCGGGAAAACGGGCCGCTGATCGAGCAGGTGCTCGGCACGGCATTGGCGGCGGGCGAGCGGCCGCAGATCGTTGTGCCGGCAGGCTGGTGGCAGTCGGCGCGCAGCCTGGGCGAGTGGACGCTGGCCGGCTGCACCGTGGCGCCGGGGTTCGATTTCGCCGCCTTCGAGCTGGCCGAACCAGGCTGGAGTCCTAGCCCAGCAGGAAACCCATCGTGATCGCCAGCTGGGCGGCATAATACAGCGCCCAGACCGCGCGGCGCGTCCAGTCGCGGTGCGGCGAGATGGCGCTCAGCAGGAACTTTTCCGAGGCGAGCAGCCCGTCGGACGCCATGAACAGCACGGCGCCGACGACGACCCAGAAATTGCTCAGGGTCAGCGCCGAAATGCCCATGGCAAAAATTGTCGCGATATAGACGCTGATGGGAAGGCGCAGGGCGGGGCCGACACGGCGCCAGAGCGCAAAAAGCATGGCGAGCGCCAACACGGCCATTGCCACGGCAATCGCCGCGCGCCACGGCTCGGCCGAGAGCAGCCCGACCCCCTCGCCGGAGCGCAGGAACAGCGCGATGTAAAGCCCAAGCGCCACGAGAAAACTGGCCAGCCCGCCGACAAAAGCCTTTTCACCGTCGCGCGACAGCAATGCGTCGCCGACGGCGCTGAGCGCCAGCGCCGCGATGAGCAGCCACGGACCGCCCTGCAGCGATGCCAGCACGGTGAGCATCGCCACGGCCAGCGTCTTGACCGCGGAACGCGCAAGCGTCTGTGGCATGTCGATGGTGAAGGCGTAGATCACCGCGGCGGCCAGCGAAAACAGCAGCGTCGCATTGGCGTCGGCGTCGATGCCGCCCGGAAACGGCATCACGCCCCTGCCTCGCTCGCAGCCCTCTTGCGCAAGAACAGCGATTTCGCCGCAAGCGCTGCGCCGCCGGTGATCAGCACGCAGGCGGCGAGGATGCGCAGGGACGGTTCGGCGAAACCGGCTGATATCAGCACCAGCGTCGACAGCAGCGGCGCGGCATAGCTTGCCGCGCCCAGCACCTGGATGTTGCCGCGCTTGACGCCGATATCCCAGGCGTAGAAGGCCGCGCCCACCGGCATCAGGCCGAGGCCGAGCACGGCCAGCCACTGGCCGGCGCCGACAGGCAGCACCGTTTCTTCCAGCATCAGATGGCAGACAAGCGAAAGCGCTGCCGTGGCCGCACAGAACCAGGTGACGATGCTGGTCGGCACCGACGGAAAGCGGCGCGACAACAGCGAATAGGACGACCACAGCACGGCGCAGATGCCGGCCATCGCATAGCCGAAGGCATAGCGCGCGTCGAAGGCAATCCCGCCGGCCTTGGTGACGATCAGAAAAGTGCCGGCAAGGCCAAGCAGTGCGCCGACGACATGGTTCCAGGCCAGGCGCTCGCCCGGCATCAGCGCCGATCCGAGCACGATCAGCAGCGGCCACAGATAGGCGATGAGGCTCGCCTCCACCGCCGGTGCGTTGCGCAGCGCAGTGAAATAGAAGAAGTGATAGCCGAACAGGCCGGCAATGCCGATCAGCCACACTTGCGGCGGTATTTTCCCGCTCCCGGCGGTGGCCGGCATGAACAGCCGCGCGACGAGCCCGACGCCAGTGCCGATCGTGAAGGTGATCGCCGAGAGCAGGAATGGCGGCACCTTGCCGGAAGCGTCCGTAAGCAGCGCCAGCAGCGCCCACATGGCGACCGCCGAGAAGCCGATCAGTGTTGCGCGCCCCATGTCCGTCTCCGGCGGCGCGCGATCGCGCCTAATCTGTCGCTTCGAACCGCTCCGCGCTGACGGTAAGGGTGCCGATTTTCGTGCCGACCGTGGCGTGGATCGGCGCATATACGCCGGTTTGGCCGACCGGTGCAAACGTCACCATGATGCGGCTGCGCTTTCTCAGGTAATCCAGGGATTTGCGGTTCTTGCGATAACCCGCCACCGGCTCAAAATCCAGCCGGCAAGTGACGGTATCGCCCTCGTAGCCGCGCACCGAGGTCGAGCCTTTCGACTCGTAGGTCAGCGTCAGATCGGCGCGCATCTCGCCGTCATAGAGCTTCACCGTGCGCCCGCAGACCTTGTCGAGACTATCGGCATGGATGACGGTGGCGGCCATTGGATCGAGCACCGAGGCGAGATGGCTGGCGGCCAGCGGTATCCATTTCTTGGAATTGCGCTTCTTCGGCGCAGGCACGACCTTGGTCGCGGTAACAGTGCCGTTGGCGAACTGGATATCGATCATCGATGCCTTGTCGCCCGATTTGTAGTCGGCGCGGAACGCCTGCGGCTGCAATTGCTTGCCCAAAATCTTGCCCTTCGACGAGACCGTGCCACGCGTGTCGTCGAATATTGTGGCGAGGCCGGCGCTGGAGACGCTGCCTTCGATCGAATAGGTATCGCCTTCGTAACTGCTGGAAAAGCTTGCCTTGGCCACCGAGAAGCCGTGGACCGAAACCGTATACTCGCCCTTGAAGGATTGTTGCGTGGCGGCAGAAATTGCCGTCGGCAGCGCCACGGCGAGCGATGCAAGGAGAGCATGAGACGAACGAAGCATGGCGGGATCGATCCTCGATTTCAGCAGAAGCGCGCAACTCCAGCCTGGCATCTCCTTGTGCGACCGCTTATAGACTGAATTTCGGCCTTTATGTGAAAGACGTCGTCACACCCGGGCGCAAGCCGGAGCTTGACGCATCGCCGAAATGCAACTATGGAACGCCAACTTTTTCCATAAGGCCGCCTGACCGAAACCGCGCGCCACCCGGCGCGGGTTGAATGTTTGGCCAGACCGAGAACTGAAGGTTTAGAACCATGTCCCGCACCTGCGAACTCACTGCCAAGGCAGTCATGTCCGGCAACAATGTGAGCCACGCCAACAACAAGAGCAAGCGTCGCTTCCTGCCCAATCTCGTCAATGTGACGCTGATCTCGGAAGCGTTGAACCAGAATGTGCGCCTGCGCATTTCGGCCAACGCGCTGCGTTCGGTCGAACATCGCGGCGGCCTTGATGCGTTCCTGGCCAAGGCCGACGCCAAGGAGCTGTCGCAGCGCGCGCGGCTGCTGAAGAAGCAGATCGCCAAGAAGCTCGCCGAACAGCCGGCCGCTTGATTTTTCAGGCAACCGCCTTCGGCATCGGACCGAAAAGTGCGAAGCGGTTATCGGAGAAATCCGATGGCCAAACAGCAATGGAGTGTCGTCCGAACTCGGCATGACACCCCGCTGGTTCCATTACCCAGGATAAAAAAATGAGCTTTTTCTCCCGATACCTGCCCTTCGTTGCGGCCATGGCGCTTGTCGTGGTGGCGTCGAACGTCCTCGTGCAGTTCCCGCTGCAGGGTGCAATCGGTGGCCTGTCGCTGGCCGACATTCTAACCTGGGGCGCCTTCACCTACCCGTTCTCCTTCCTGGTCACCGACCTTGCCAATCGCCGCTACGGCCCGGCTGTGGCGCGCCGGATCGTGTTTGTCGGCTTCACGGCGGCAGTGATCTGCTCGGTCGTCATCCCGCCCTTGCTGTTCCGCTGCGGCCTGATCGAATTCGAAACGGCTGCCGACCGGCTGGTGCGCATTGCAGCGGCTTCCGGCACCGCGTTCCTGATCGCGCAGCTGCTCGACGTGACCGTGTTCAACCGGTTGCGCGGGCAGAGCTGGTGGCGGGCGCCGATCGTCGGCACGCTGGTCGGCTCGGTGTTCGACACCGCGGTGTTCTTCACGATCGCCTTTTCGGCGGCTTTCGCCTTCGTTGGCCCGAACGATGGCTTTGCGCTCGAAACCGCGCCGCTGATCGGCGTGCTGCCGGTCGAGGCCATGCGCTGGGTGTCATGGGCGCTCGGCGACCTCGGCGTGAAGCTGATCATAGCAGTGGTGGCGCTGATTCCCTACCGGCTGCTTGCCGCCCGCTGGAGCCAGCCGGCACTGGCGGCATAGAGAAAAGATCATGCCCACAGGTTCTCGAGCATGATCCCTTGGGTCCAACTCGATACCGCGAAAACGCCTGACGGCGACCATGAGCTGCGCCTGAAACAACGCGGCGCCGAATTCTCGATCATGCTCGGCTCGAACGAGCTGATGAATAGCCGCCTCAGCGGTTCTGAGGAAGCGCTGGCGAGGCTGTCCTGCCAAAGGATTGCCGGCCGCAGGCAGCCGAAAATCCTGATCGGCGGGCTGGGCATGGGTTTCACGCTGCGCGCCGCGATTGCCGAGCTTGGCGCCGATGCCGGCATCGTTGTCGCCGAGTTGGTGCCCGCCGTGGTGGCGTGGGCGCGCGGCCCGATGGCCTCGCTGTTCGGCGGCTGTCTCGACGATCCGCGCGTGACCATTCGCGAGGCGGATGTCGGGCAGATCATACGATCGGAAGCCTCGGCCTGGGATGCCATCCTGCTCGACGTCGACAATGGGCCGGAAGGGATCGTCCACAGGGCCAACGATGCCCTTTACAGTGTAGCCGGGCTGATCAGCGCGAGAGCAGCGCTTAAGCCCGGCGGCGTGCTGGCGGTCTGGTCGCAGGGACCCGACAGCGGCTTTACCCGCCGGCTCAAGCAGGCAGGCTTCGCGGTCGAGGAGGCCAAGGTGCGAGCCAATGGCAAGCGCGGCGCACGCCAAATCATCTGGATCGCGACCAACGGACCCGGGCCTGCCGCAACTAGCGCCAAGCTGTAGCTTGTTATCGGCCGTCCTTTGCCGACCGCCTCTCAATCCTCGTGCAGAACAAATTCCAGATACAGATTACGCTGTAGCATCGAGTGGTTGTCGTCCGAGACCAGCGACACCATCAGCGCGCCGTCGTCGCGGGTCCAGACGTCGAGCCCTTCCATATTGTCGATCTGGTAGCCCATGTCGGCTTCCATCAGCACCGGCCCGTCGGCAACCGCGCCCTTCTCGACGCTTTCGCCATAGATGCGCCGCAGCCGCATCTTGACGCCGCCGGCCATCGAAAAGCTGCGCTCCAAAAGCAAGAGGTCGCCGTCCGGCAGGAAGGCGCCGTCGGCAATGTCGAAATTGCCGTTGCGCTTGACGGTGAAGACGCCCTTGTGCGGCCCTTCGATAACGGCCGCATAGATGTTGCCTGCCTTGTCGAGGCTCTTTTCCGAGACCACGACCAGCCCGCCTTGGTGCTGGCCGTCAGGATTGGCGTGGGTGACGGTCTCAAAGCCGCGATTGCGGCGAAGCTCCCAGGCTGGAATCAGGAAGTCGAGTTGCCTGAACGGCGGCTTCATGTCGCCCGGTTCGATCTTGAACTGTGCAATGCGGTGATCGCGCTCGAAGCCGACTGTGGCAATGCCGTCCTTGAGCGCAAGGCCTTCGGCGTCGACCTCCCATTTCTCGGCGATCAGCTGGCCTGCCTCGTCGGCCATCTGCTGCATACGGAAATTCCGGATGCCGGATGGGCGCTTGTCGGCATCATGGGTGACGGTGCCGAAGAACCAGAAACCGGTGTCGGCGACGCCGATGAAATCACTGCCGGGCTTGCGGAAACGAAACGCCGACAGCGCGCCGAAATCGCGTGACGGCGAGGTCATTTCCAGCCCGCCGACGAATTCGAGCGGGCCGAACCGCTTTTCGTCACCGCCGATATGAAACCGGTCTATCAGCCGTGCCGAGATTTCGATCGGCTCGACCGCAACGGTGCCGGCAGCGACGGGAGCCGACAAGGCGATGCCGGCAACGAACAGGGCTGTGGCGGCGAAAAGCGTCTGCCGAAAGCCGCCCCGCGAAAAAATCATCCGGCGCGCCGCATGCCGCCGCGTCGCGTGTCGCGCATGCTTTCCTCGCCAAACAGCGAGGCCAGTTGCTCGGTCATGGCGCCGGCCAGTTCCTCGGCATCGACGATGGTGACGGCGCGGCGATAGTAGCGGGTCACGTCGTGGCCGATGCCGATGGCCAGGAGCTCGACCGGCGAGCGCGTCTCGATCAATTCGATCACCGCGCGCAGATGCCGTTCGAGATAGTTGCCCGGATTGACCGACAGCGTCGAATCGTCGACCGGCGCGCCGTCCGAGATCATCATCAGGATCTTGCGCTGCTCCGGCCGGGCGATCAGGCGGTTGTGGGCCCACAGCAACGCCTCGCCGTCGATGTTTTCCTTGAGCAGGCCCTCGCGCATCATCAGGCCGAGATTGCGCCGCGCCCGCCGCCACGGATGGTCGGCGGATTTGTAGATGATGTGGCGCAGATCGTTGAGCCGCCCAGGATTGGGCGGCTTGCCTTCCTTCAGCCATTTCTCGCGTGCCTGCCCGCCCTTCCAGGCGCGGGTGGTGAAGCCGAGGATCTCGACCGAGACGCCGCAGCGTTCCAGCGTGCGCGCCAGAATATCGGCGCAGGTGGCGGCGACGGTGATCGGCCGGCCGCGCATCGAGCCCGAATTGTCGAGCACCAGCGTCACCACCGTGTCGCGGAATTTGGTGTCGCGCTCCTGCTTGAAGGACAGCGGCTGCATCGGGTCGATGACGACGCGCACCAGCCGCGCCGGGTCGAGATAACCCTCTTCGAGATCGAAATCCCAGGACCGGTTCTGCTGCGCCATCAGCCGGCGCTGCAGCCGGTTGGCCAGCCGGCCAACGACGCCGGACAGGTTGGCAAGCTGCTTGTCGAGGAAGGCGCGCAGCCGATCCAGCTCTTCCTCTTCGCACAGATCCTCCGCACCCACCGTCTCGTCGAAGGCGGTGGTGAAGATCTTGTAGTCGATCTCCTTCGACAGATTGGTGAAGGGATTGTCGTTGCGGCGCGCCTCGCCGGGCGTCTCGGCATCGGCGTCGTCATCGTCGGACAGGTCGTCGGCGGTAGCATCGGATGCCTCCGTCTCGGCCGATTGCTCGTCGTCGGACGACGCCTCGGTGTCGTCCGACTGCGACTGCTCGGAGCCGGAATCGTCCTCGCCGCCCTCTTCGCTCTGGTCCTCGCCTTGCGGCTGGTTTTCGTCGTTGTCTTCGGAGTCTTCGGTCTCCTGGTCGTCACCGAGTTCCTCGGCCATTTCCATGGAAGCCAGCATCTCGCGCACGACGCGGGCGAAGGCCTGCTGGTCGTCGAGCTTTGCCGACAGTCCGTCGAGATCGGCACTTGCCTTCTCCTCGACCCAAGGGCGCCAGAGGTCGACCAGCCGCTCGCCGCTCTTCGGCACGGCGCGGCCGGTCAGCTTTTCGCGCACCATCAGGGCCAGCGCCTCCTCGATCGGCGCATCGGCCTTGTCCTTGACATCGATGAGGTTGGCCCTGGTGTATTTGTCCTCGAGCATCGAGCCGATATTGTCGGCGACACCCTGCATGGCGCGGGAGCCGATCGCCTCGACGCGGGCCTGCTCGACCGCATCGTAGATGGCGCGGGCCTGTTTGCCCTCCGGCGCCAGCCTGGTGTGGATGCGCGTGTCGTGGCAGGCGCGCTTCAGCGCCATGGAATCGCCGAGCCCGCGGGTGATGGCGATGTCGGCCTTCGAGGCTTTCTTCGGCAGTTCAGGCAGCCGGGCGCGGCTGCCGGCGAGCGCCGGCCGATCCTTGGCGAAACCGACCTCGAGCTCCTTGTCGCCGGCAATCGCGCGCATGCAGACGGTGACGGCGCGCTTGAAGCTGTCGGCTTCAGACCCCGTCTTCGACTTGTTGCGCGTGTTGTCGCCTGGACCCGCCATCGATCATTCCTTGGAGCATGACCCCGAAAATCGGAATCGAGCCATGCTTACCCCAGCACCACGTTGGCGGCGCTCTCCGGCAGGTCCTGGCCGAAGGCGCGCTGGTAGAACTCGGCGACCAGCGAGCGTTCCAGCTCGTCGCACTTGTTGAGGAAGGTCAGCCTGAACGCCATGCCGATATCGCCGAAGATCTCGGCATTTTCGGCCCAGGTGATGACCGTGCGCGGGCTCATGACGGTCGACAGGTCGCCATTGATGAAGGCCGAACGCGTCATATCGGCGACACGCACCATCTTGCTGACGATCTCCTTGCCCTTGGCATCGCGATAGTGCTTGGCCTTGGCCAGCACGATGTTCACCTCATTGTCGTGCGGCAGATAGTTCAGCGTGGTGACGATCGACCAGCGGTCCATCTGCGCCTGATTGATCTGCTGGGTGCCGTGATAGAGGCCGGTGGTATCGCCGAGACCGACGGTGTTGGCGGTCGAGAACAGCCGGAACGCCGGATGCGGGCGGATGACCCGGCTCTGGTCGAGCAGCGTCAGCCGTCCCGACGATTCCAGCACGCGCTGGATGACGAACATCACGTCCGGACGGCCGGCATCGTACTCGTCGAAGCACAGCGCGACATTGTGCTGGTAGGCCCAGGGCAGGATGCCGTCGCGGAATTCGGTGATCTGCAGCCCTTCCTTGACGACGATGGCGTCCTTGCCGACCAGGTCGATGCGGCTGACATGACTGTCGAGATTGACACGCACCATGGGCCAGTTGAGGCGGGCGGCGACCTGCTCGATATGTGTCGACTTGCCGGTGCCGTGATAGCCCGACACCATGACGCGGCGGTTGTAGGCAAAGCCTGCGAGGATCGCCATCGTTGTGTTCTTGTCGAACAGATAGTCCGGATCGATGTCTGGCACATGCTCGCTCGTCACGGAATAGGCCGGCACCACCATCTTGGACTCGAAGCCGAATTTCTCCTTCACCGGCACGGTGGTGTCGGGCAGGTTGGCGATGTCGCGATCGACCTTGTTCATCTTTATCAACGTCTCCACGGGCGAAGCGCCTGATTTCGCCGGCAATCGATTTTGTCCGGGGGCGGTCTTAGAGCCTTTTCCAACCTTATGAAAGTTGGAAAACGACACGGAGGTCGCTCAGCACAATCCTGCCTGCTTGAGCACGCGATAGGCCTGGAGCACATCGCGGAACCGGTCTTCCGAACCTCTGTCGCCGCCATTCGCATCCGGATGGTGGCGTTTCACCAGTTCCTTATAACGCGCCTTGATGTCCTTGCCAGTCGCCTTTGTATCAAGGCCAAGCGTTTCCAGCGCCTTGGCCTCAAGCGGCTTGGCCTTGCGCTCACGCGCCTCGCGCGGATCTTTTGGGCCTTTGAACAGGTCGAACGGATCGCGCATGCGGTTGTAGTAGCCGGCGCGGCCGGAACGCTGCTGCGCGAAATCGGGCGAGGAGCGCGTCGAGGCGCCGTTGACGCCCATCTTCCATGTCGGCCGGTGGCCGGTCATCGCTTCCTTCTGGAAGCGGGCGATCTCGGTGTCGGGGACACCGGAGAAATAATTGAAGCCCTTGTTGTACTCGCGCACATGATCGAAGCAGAACTGAAAATATTCGCCCTCCTTCATGCGCCCGACCGGCGCGCGATGGGTGCCGGCCTCCTTGCAACCGTCCCACTGGCAGATCGGCGAACGAGACTTCAGCTCCGCATCCTTTTCCGGGCGGATGCGGATTTTCTCGAAATATTTGGGGTACGGTTTCATCTTACCCATTTATGGGCTGTTCGCCGGTGCGAAACAAGAATTGACATTTTCGCGATGATCGCCCTAACCGCTGAATCGCGGCATAAAGCGGGCGATCGGCGAATTTTGTCGCGACGGCGGCGCCGCGCGTCGTTCCGGACGCGCAAAGGCCGCCGATTTTCGGGGGTTGCGCCCGCCATATGTGGTGAAGGGAAGTACGAATGTCCATACAGTCGACGATGGAAGGCAAGTTGAAGAAGGCGTTTTCGCCGGAGCGGCTGGTCATCATCAACGAAAGCCATCTCCATGCCGGCCATCACCATCAGGACTCCGACCATCACGGCACCTATGACGGCACCGGTGAGACGCATTTCCGCGTCCGCATCGTCTCCTCAGCCTTTGCCGGCATGAGCCGCATCGAGCGCCATCGCGCGGTCAACGCATTGCTGGCCGACGAATTGAAGGCTGGTGTCCACGCGTTGGCGATCGAGCCGGCCGCGCCGGACGAAAAGACCAGGTGGTAGGCCTCAGAGCAATTCCAGGAAAAGTGTGAAACGGTTTTCCCGGGAAAAGCGCATAGCGCTTTCCCTAGGGAATTGCGCAAAAACAAAGAGATAGAGCGGTTCGGCGTTTCCGTGAAACGATGAACCGCTCTATCCGAGCGCTGCCTTCAGGAAAATCATCACCGCACCGGTCAAGGCGTCGCCTTCGTCGCCGAAATCGCGATTGATCGACATGTGCGAATAGGCGCTGCCATCGAACAGTGTCACCTCCGTTCCAGTCGCCCGCAGGCGCTCGGCGAAGGCCCGTGAGGCTGCCGCACGACCCGCTGCGCGCGAATAGGCGATGAAGGTCGCCGGATGTTTGCGGCTCCCGACATGGGTGGCCGGCGACAGCGTTCGCCACTGCGCCGCGTCGGGAAAGGCCTTTGCATAGGCCCGTGTCATGCCGCCGCTCCTCGCAAGCGCCTCCAGGTCATAAGCCCTGGTATCGTTCAGAACCAGCGCCGCGACGCCGGGCAGACCGCCGCGCAGCCCGGTCAGTGCGGCGAGATGGCTGCCGGCCGAATGGCCCATCACCGCAATCCGGTTCGGATCGCCGCCGTATCTGGCGATGTTGGCGCGCACGTAGCGATAGGCCTGCTCGACATCGTTGGCCTGGGTGGCGACATCAGCCTCAGGCAGCATCCGGTAGTCGATCGAGACGAAGCAGAAGCCATTGTCGAGCAGGAAGTCCGGCTTGACGTCGACGTTGGTGCGATTGCCGGCTCGCCAGGCACCGCCATGGATGAAAACGATCACAGGCAGGGAGTTGGCGCCGGCGCGCGCGTAGATGTCGAGCCTGGCCGGACCGTAGTCGATAGTTTGCGGAGATGGCGAAAGCCGGCGCGACGCCGCCGAAGCGCTGGCCGTCGACAAAGCCATCGACATCAAAAGCAGGGTTCGCCGATCGATCACCGTCACCTCCAGACAGCCCGGTCGAAAGTGCACGCCGGCGCGGCGAGCGTCCAGGATTGATTAGCCGCGAAAGAACCTATCAGAACTAAATCTCGCCGGCCGGCCTGATCCTCAGCCTTGCAATCCGGTTCTTGTCGCGCTTCATGACGACGAAGCGCTTGCCGTGAAAGGTGAAAGCCTGCTTCTCGTCCGGGATCAATTGCGTCTCGTGAATGACGAGACCGGCAATGGTGGTGGCTTCTTCGTCCGGCAGGTCCCAGTCGAGCGCCCGGTTCAGGTCGCGGATCGACACAGTGCCATCGACGACGACGGAGCCGTCGGCTTCCTGCTTGACGCCCTGCATGTCGATATCGTGCTCGTCGGCGATCTCGCCGACGATCTCCTCGATGATGTCCTCCAGCGTCACAAGCCCCTCGACCTCGCCATACTCGTCGACGACGATAGCGAAATGCGCCTTGCGCCGCAGGAAGGCGTTGAGCTGCTCCTGCAGCGTCGTGGTATCGGGCACGAACCACGGTTTTGAAGCGATCTTCATCACGTCGATCTTGGAAAAGTCGTTGCCGACATCGTTCAGCGCGCGCAGCAGGTCCTTGGCGTGCAGCACGCCGACGATGTTGTCGAGCGAGCCCTTCCACAAGGGCATGCGGGTATGCGGGCTCTGCAGGATCTCGCGCACCACCGCCTCCGGCCCATTGTCAGCATTGACCGAGCGCATGTTGGTGCGATGGACCATGACATCGGACACTTCGAGCTCATCGAGATCGGACAGGCGACCGATGCGGGCGCGATCCTCGCGCACCACCTGTCCGTCGCGACGAAAATCGTCGATGGCGCTGCGCGATTCGTCATGCTTCGAATGCTGCGGCTCGATGCGCTGCAATTCATAGCCGAAGGCGGCGAGCAGACGCGCGCGAAAGGCAAAGGCGAGCAGGCCGAGCCCGGCAAGGACAGCAGCGACAATCCAGCCGGCCTCGCTCATCCCGGTCGGCCTCTCGGCTGACCCGGTCGGCTGTTCTGCTGACCCGGTCGGCCTCTCGGCTGACCCGATCGGCTGTTCTGCTGACCCGGATGGTTCTCCCTCAGAAACGACAGCACTTCCGACGCCGGCACGTCCTTGGCGATGAAGGCCTGGCCGATGCCGCGCGTCAGGATGAAGGTCAGCGCGCCGCGCGACACCTTCTTGTCCTGGGTGATGAAGGCAAGCAGCGCTTCGGCGTCAGGCAATTCACCCGGAATATCGGCCATGCGCCAGGGTAGGCCAACGGCGCGAAGATGCGCCTCGACGCGCGCCGCATCGTCGGGACTTGCCAGGTTGAGGCGTGACGAAAAGCGATAAGCCAGCGCCATGCCGATGGCGACGCCCTCGCCGTGGACGAGACGGGCGCTGTCATATTGGGTGGCGCCCTCGAGCGCGTGGCCGAACGTGTGGCCGAGATTGAGCAGCGCGCGGTCGCCGGTCTCGAACTCGTCGCGGCCGACGACATCGGCCTTGGCGCGGCAGGCCTCGGCGATGGCCTCGGCCCGCTGCGGGCCGCCGGAGAACACCTTGCCCCAGTTTTCCTCCAGCCAGGCGAAGAAGTCGGGGCGATCGATGAGCCCGTATTTGGCGAGTTCGGCGTAACCCGCCCGGAATTCCCGGATCGGCAGCGTGTCGAGCACTTCGGTGTCGGCCAGCACCAGTTTCGGCTGATGGAAGACGCCGACGAGATTCTTGCCGCGCGCACTGTTGATGCCGGTCTTGCCGCCGACGGAAGAGTCGACCTGCGCCAGCAGCGAAGTCGGGACCTGCACGAAATTCATGCCGCGGCGCACGATGCCGGCGGCGAAGCCGGCCAGATCGCCGATGACACCGCCACCGAGCGCGACGACGACGTCGCCGCGTTCCAGTCTCGCGGCGAGCACGCCGTCCACCACCTCTTCGAGATGCGCGAAACTCTTGGTCTTTTCTCCCGCCGGCAAAGTAATGACCGCAGGCTGGATGCCGCCCTTTTCGAGGCCGGCCTTCAACGTCTCGAGGTGGGCGGCGGCGACATTGACGTCGGTGACCACCGCGGCGCGCGTGCCGGGCAGGCGGCGCGAAATCTCGGTGCCGGCGCGCGACAGCAGGCCAGAGCCGATCAATATGTCATAGGCGCGATCGCCGAGCCCAACTTCGACGGTGACTGTCGCATTGCTTTTCACGAGCCTACCTCGCCTGTCGCGGCTGCCACGCCGAAATACCCGCAAAGCGCGTTCACCACCTCGGCGGCGATGACCTCCTTGCGATCGTCGCGGGTCGGCACGGTAACATCGGCGGTGGCGTAGACCGGATAGCGCTCGGCCATCAACCGCTCGATCACGGCACGGGGATCGGCGCTTTTCAGGAGCGGCCGGTTCTGCTTCTTGGAAACGCGGTCCATCAACAGGTCGATCTCGGCCTTCAGCCATACCGACACGCCATGGCCGGCAATGGCCTCCCGCGTCGGTGCGCTCATGAAGGCGCCGCCGCCCGTCGACAGCACCTGCGGGCCGTGTTCCAATATGCGCAGGATGACGCGCTGCTCCAGCGCCCGGAACTCGGGCTCGCCATAGCGTTCGAACAGTTCCGGGACGCTCATCCGCGACACGCTTTCGATCTCCTGATCACTGTCCATGAAAGGCAGTCCCAGTATCCCCGCCACCTTGCGGCCGATTGCCGTCTTGCCGGCGCCCATCAGGCCGACAAAGACAATGGAACGGCTGCCCAGCCGGCCGAGCAGCGCGGCATGGCTCTCATCGGGAGGATTGGCTGGCAACGCGTTCATGACACCATGATGTTTCTAAGCAGGTTCCGCAAAGCTATCCCAGGTTTTGCGACAGAACCTGCGACAAGCCAAAGAATCCAGGCAGGCATTTTCGGGCTAGCCCACGAATGCCTGCTTAGACCCCTCTTTGCCGGCGTATCGACATCAAAAGCCTGATTGCGTCAAGCGTGGCGCCGCCGCACGTCGTCCGCGCTTCGCCCTTGAATTGGCCGGATTGGCGTCTCATAAGGGCACTGGGTTTGGAAACGCAGAACAACAAGACTGGCGAAAATTGATGCCGACACTGTTCCGCTTTGTCGTGACGCTCACGATTCTGGCCGGCATTGTCTATGGCGCGATGTTCGCTCTGGCGATGTTCGTCGAGCCGAGAAAGGCCGAAATGAGCGTGCGCATCCCTCCCGAAAAGCTCATTCCCAAGAAAAACTGAGAGACATGAACAGCGCGGCCCGCATCGAAGCCTTTCTGGAAATGATGAGCGCCGAGCGCGGCGCTGCCGAAAACACGCTTTCCAGCTATCGCCGCGACCTCGAAGACGCGTCAGCCGAGATCGACGGCGGGCTCGCTGGTGCCGCCGCTGCCGATATCCGCAACTATCTCGACGAGATAGCCGCACGCGGTTTTGCCGCCACCTCGCAGGCACGCAAGCTGTCGGCGATGCGCCAGTTTTTCAAGTTCCTCTACGCCGAGGGTCTGCGCGGCGACGACCCGACCGGCACCCTGGACAGTCCGAAGAAGGGCCGGCCGCTGCCGAAGACGATGAGCGAGGCCGACACCGGCCGGCTGATCGACCGTGCGGCGCAGGAGGCAGCTGGCGCCTCGCTGAACGATGGCGACGGCCTGGCGGCGCTGCGCCTGCATGCGCTGGTCGAGGTGCTCTACGCCACCGGCCTGCGGGTTTCCGAACTGGTCGGCCTGCCGGTGACGGTGGCGTTGCGCGACGATCGTTTCTTCATGGTGCGCGGCAAGGGTGACAAGGAACGCATGGTGCCGCTATCGGCAAAGGCGCGCGTGGCCATGCGGGCCTGGCTCGCTGCCCGGGCAACGGTGCCGGCTTTGGCGGATAGCCCGTTCCTGTTTCCGGCGGCAAGCGACAGCGGCTATCTCTCCAGGCAGGTCTTCGCCCGCGACCTGAAGGGCCTTGCCGCGCGGGCCGGCATCGCCTCGGCGAAAATATCGCCGCACGTGCTGCGCCATGCTTTTGCCAGCCATCTCCTGCAGAACGGCGCCGATCTCAGGGCGGTGCAGCAGTTGCTTGGCCATGCCGATATTTCAACGACGCAGATTTACACACATGTTCTGGAGGAGCGGCTGGTGCGGCTGGTCAACGATCATCATCCGCTTGCCGACTAGGCGTCATATCGCTATGTGAGGACCACGTTCCACCGCCCGGAGCCTCTATTTCCCAGGTTCCGCCAGTCATTGCCTCCCGGCTTGTCATTGCCTCCCGGCTTATCGGTCCGCTCAAGAATGTACAATTACCTCGATTTCGAAAAGCCGGTCGCCGATCTCGAAGGCAAGATCATCGAGTTGAAGAAGCTCGCCGAGAATGGCGAGGCGGTCGATGTCGGCGATGAGATCAGCCGGCTCGAGAAACGCGTGCGCGACGCATTGCGCGACACTTACAAGGCACTGACCCCGTGGCAGAAGGTGCAGGTGGCGCGCCATCCGGACAGGCCGCATTGCGTCGACTACATCAAGGGGCTGTTCAACGATTTCACGCCGCTTGCCGGCGATCGCAATTTTGGCGAGGACCAGGCGATCGTCGGCGGCTTCGCCCGCTTCCGCGGCGAGCCGGTGGCGATCATCGGCCAGGAAAAGGGCTCGGACACGGCCAGCCGGCTGAGGCATAATTTCGGCTCGGTGCGGCCGGAGGGCTATCGCAAGGCGGTGCGGCTGATGGAACTCGCCGACCGCTTCAATATCCCGTTGCTGACGCTGGTCGACACGGCCGGCGCCTATCCGGGCGTCAATGCCGAGGAGCGCGGCCAGGCCGAAGCCATCGCCCGCTCGACCTCGGCCTGTCTTCGCCTGAAGGTACCGTCGATCTCGGTGGTCATCGGCGAAGGCGGCTCCGGCGGTGCCATCGCAATCGCCACCGCCAACCGCGTCTACATGCTCGAGCACGCCATCTATTCGGTGATCTCGCCGGAGGGCGCTGCCTCGATCCTGTGGCGCGACACCACCCGCTCGAAGGATGCGGCGACCAACATGAAGATCACCGCTCAGGATCTGCTGGAGCTGAAGATCATCGACGCCATCGTTCCCGAACCGCTCGGCGGCGCCCATCGTGGCCCGGATACGGTGATTGCCGCCACCGGCGATCTCATTGCCAAAACGATGAAGGAATTCTCCGGCGCCAACACCGATTTTCGTGAGCAGCGCCGCGAGAAATATCTGGCTATGGGGCGAAACCTCTAGACTATGATCCCGAACCGAGACTCAGCGCAGCAAAAAGTGGGTACCGGTTTTCGCAAAAGGCGTGGTCGAACAAGAGGATTCAGGCCGGCCGATTTCAGTCGGACGGACCGCCGGACGGTTTCGACGCCGCAATGTGGCGAGATTTAGCACCTTCGCCACAAAAATGCCGCTGCGCTCGTTTCAATCGGATTGCCGTAAGGCCCGGTGCTGCGGTAAGGAATTTTCAAGGTTAACGGGCTTAGGGTTGGGTCTGTCGGCCCTGATGCCTGCGGTCCGAAAGAAAAGACATAGCCATGTTTGCCAAGCTTGCCCGCACCGCACTTGTGATTGCCGCGATAGGCGTCGCTGGCTGCAACGATTCTTCGATGAAGGATTTTGCCCCCCACGCCAACAAGCCGTTGCCCGAAAAAATCCTGGCCAGCATGAAGGCCAAGGGCATGACCCGCACCTCGCCGGTGATGGCCCGCATCTTCAAGGAAGAGGGCAAGCTCGAAATCTGGAAGGCCAAGACCAACGGTCGCTATGACTTGGTCGCCAGCTACGACATCTGCAAATGGTCGGGCAAGCTGGGCCCCAAATACACCGAAGGCGACCGCCAGGCGCCGGAGGGCTTCTATACGGTCCGTCCGGCGCAGATGAATCCGCGGTCGAGCTACCACCTTGCCTTCAACATCGGCTATCCCAACGTCTACGACCGCGCCAATGGCCGCACCGGTTCCCATCTGATGGTCCATGGCGCCTGCTCGTCGTCGGGCTGTTATTCGATGACCGACGCGCAGATCGAGCAGATCTACGCCTTCGGCCGCGACGCTTTCCAGGGCGGGCAGACCGAGTTCCAGATCCAGGCCTTTCCGTTCCGCATGACCGCCGCCAACATGGCGCGCTATCACAAAGATCCGAACTACGAATTCTGGAAGATGCTGAAGGTCGGCTACGACAATTTCGAGATCACGAAAGTGCCGCCGAAGGTCGATGTCTGCGAGAAGCGCTATGTCTTCAACCAGGTCGCGCCTGACGGCGAGACCTTCGATCCGACCGGCGCCTGCCCCGCGACGACGCAGCCGGATTCGCTGAAGAGCGCCTTCAATGCCTACCAGAGCACCTACGAGGCGGCTTTCAATGGCGCGGTCAAGGCCAGCGTGCCGGCTCCCAAGCCGACCATCGGCGGGATCAAGGAAGCCAGCATCGTCTCCGAGTGGTCGAAGAAACGCGCCCGTGGCGAACGCGTGCCGATCGATCCGCCGTCGTTCAACGCCGACGGCTCGGTGACGGCGACGGCGCGCATGGGCCGCATCGATTCGCCGGCGGGCCGCAAGATGGCCGCGCTCGACGCCGAGAAGGCCGCCAAGCAGAAGGCCGAGGAGCAAAGGCTTGCCGCGATAGAAGCGGCCAAGGCCGCGAAAGAGGCGGCCAGGGCTCAGGCTCTGGCCGAAAAGCAAACGGCCAGGATCAATTCGCTGGCCGAAGAGGAGGAGGCCAGGGCCGCAGCCGAAGCGCCTGTCGCTACCGCGACAATCGCGTCTTCCCCCGATGCCGCCCCGGCCGCAACGCAGGCGGCGAATGCCGGTGAAAGCAGGACGACAAGGCTGAAGAAGAAGCTGCTCGGCATGTTCGGCGGCTGAGCTTCATGCCTGAACACGGAGATGGGGGCCAGGAAGACAGGCCCTCAACCAGCCCCGCCCCCGCCCCTGTCTACGACCTCAAAGGCCTGAACTGCCCGTTGCCCGTGCTCAAGGCAAAAAAGCGGTTGGCCACAATGCGGCCGGGCAGCCGCCTATGGCTCGAAACCACTGACCCCCTCGCCGTCATCGACATTCCCGCCTTCTGCGCCGAGAGCGGCCATCGATTGATCGAAACGGCAGCGGTTTCCGGCGGCCATCGCTTTCTGGTCGAGCGCGGCGGCTGAGAGCAATCTCCCCCCTCGAGGGGGAGATGGCCGGCAGGCCAGAGGGGGTTGCCTCGCGTGAAGCGCCAACCTTGATCTGCCGCAGGAGGCCGCGTCCGGTCGCGCCGACCCCCTCTGTCGCCTTCGGCGAATCTCCCCCTCGAGGGGGGAGATCAGCCGCTTCACCGCCCGGCGATGGCCAGCGGGTTGTTTTCCAGCGCTGCGCGGTCCGGTGAGTCGATCGACGGCCGGTTGGTGAAGGCGGCAAACAGCCGGCGGACGTAATCTTCCGGCATGTCGAGCGTGATCAGCACCAGCCTTGTGCCGCGTTGGCCGTCCGGCCAGGACGGCAGCCGCGCCGGCGGATGCAGGATCTTCTGGACGCCGTGGACGACCAGTGGCCGCGACGGGTCTTCCAGCAATTCGATGACGCCCTTCATGCGCAACAGGCGCTCGCCATGTGCTGATCGCAACAGGTCGAGGAACATCTCGATCGCCGAAAACGGCACCGGCCCGTCATGAACGAGCGAGTAGGAGCGCACCCGGGAATCGTGCCGATGGTCATGATCGTGGTCATGGTCGCCGTGGTCACCATGGTGGTGGTAGTGACTATGGGCGGCTTCCTCGCCCAGCCAGCGCCGCACGTCGGCGGACTTGGTGGTTGGGTTGTAGAGGCCGCAATCGAACAGCGCCGCTGCATCGGTCCTTCTGTCACCCGCATCGAGCAGCTCGGCACCCGGATTGATCTGCCGCAGCCGCGCCCGCAAGGCCTCGACGTCGCGCGGATCGGTGGCCAGATCGGCTTTCGTCAGCACGATGCGGTCGGCGACCGCCGCCTGCTTCACTGCCTCGACATGGGCGTCAAGCGTGGCATCGCCGTTGACCGCGTCGACCAGCGTGATGACGCCGTCGAGCCGGAAGGCCTCGACCAGCGCCGGATGGGCCATGATCGACTGCAGCACCGGCGCCGGATCGGCGAGGCCGGTGGTTTCGATGACGACGCGGGCAAGCCGGGCGATGCGGCCGGTCTGCAGCCGGTCGACGAGATCGGCCAGCGTGTCGACCAGTTCGCCGCGCACCGTGCAGCAGAGACAGCCGTCGGAAAGCTGGATGATCCCGTCGGAGGCCTGTTCGACCAGGAGATGGTCGATCGCCACCTCGCCGAACTCGTTGATGATGACCGCGGTGTCGGCGAGCGCGGGATCCCTGAGCAGCCGGTTGAGCAGCGTCGTCTTGCCGGCGCCGAGAAAACCGGTCAGCACCGAGACGGCGATGGGAAAGCCGCTGCTCATCAGACTAGTTCACGGCCTTGGCGGGCTCCTGGGCCGCCGTGGCGGACCCGATCACTGCCGGCTCGGCGCCGGGCGGCGGCGGCAGGTCGGGCCGCCAGCTCGGCAGCGGCACGTCGGCATATTCCTGGCCCGATGCATCGAGCATGGCTTTCGGTATCGGCCCGGTGGCGCCGCCAAGGCCGACTGCGACCAATGTCGGCGCGTGATCGAGTTTTGTTCGATAGGGAGATTTTGCCGCATTCTTATCGCCGACGGGGGGAGCTTCCGACTGCTCCTTAGCCGGCTTCTTCCTGCAAATCTCGTCATTCAGGTTGTTGATCGATGTGGTGTCGCCATAGGAAGGCAGCGCGGCCACCGTCAGCCAGCCCGGTGTCGGCGTGGCAAAGCCGTGGTCGAGCAGCCTGGCGACGGTCTCGGCGCGGGTGATGGCCGACTTCTCGCCAAGCACCACCGCCACCAGCGTGCGCCCGTCGCGTGTTGCCGAGCCGATCATGTTGAAGCCCGAGGGACAGACGAAACCGGTCTTCATGCCGTCGGCGCCGGGATAGCGGCCGATCAGGAGATTGTAATTCGAGATCTGCTTCTTGCCGACGGCCAGGCCCTCGATCGAGAACCATGGGGCATATTGTGGAAATTCCGTGCGGATCGCCATCACCAGCAAGCCGAGATCACGCGCAGTCGTATACTGGTCCGGCGAAAACAGCCCGTTCGGGTTGACGAAATGCGTTCCGGTCATGCCGAGCCGGCGCGCCTCGGCGTTCATGCGTTCGGCGAAAGCGGCCTGCGAACCGCCGATGTTCTCGCCGACGGCCATGGCGACGTCATTGGCCGATTTGACCAGCATCATCTTCAGCGCGTTATCGAGTCGCATGACCGAGCCCGGCTTGAAGCCCATCTTGCTCGGCGGCTCGCTGGCGGAACGCTTGGTGACCTTGATCGGCGAATCGACCTGGACCTCGCCGGCGGCAATCGCACGAAACGCCACATAGGCGGTCATCAGCTTGGTCAGCGAGGCAGGATACCAGCGCTTGAATGCCTCCTGGTGCTGGAGGATCTTGCCATTCTCCAGGTCGAACACGATCGTCGGATTGGCGAGAGCCGGGCCGGCCAGCGCCGCAAGCGCCACGGCGCCCGCGAGCAACAATTTGAGGAAACGCCTGTACCGCATGGTGGAATCCGAAATCGCCTCTTGCCGCAGTCGCCTCTGGCTCCGTAAGATTTGTTACGCGATCGCCAGCATGGTGATCCGGTCCCTCGATCCGGATCACTATCTTGCGGTGCTATTTAGCCTATGTGACGTCAAGATGGCAAAGTGCCTGAATGACAATTCGAAAACAGCAGGCACAATTGCAAAGCAGCAGGCTGAATCCGTCTGCTCCAACAGCGAGATGGAACATCATGCCGATCCTGAACCGCGCCGCCGAAATGCAAGACGAGGTCGCCGGCTGGCGCCGCCATCTGCACCAGACGCCAGAGCTGAATTTCGACGTCTTCGAGACCGCCGGCTTCGTCACCGAGAAGCTGCAGGCCTTCGGTTGCGACGACGTGGTGACCGGGCTCGGCAAGACCGGTGTCGTCGGCATCATCCGCGGCCGCCTCGGCGAAGGCACGAGCATCGGCCTGCGCGCCGACATGGATGCGCTGCCGCTCAACGAGATCACCGGGAAACCCTACGCCTCGACCATTCCGGGCAAGATGCACGCCTGCGGCCATGACGGCCACACCGCGATGCTGCTCGGTGCCGCCAAATATCTTGCCGAGACGCGCAATTTCGCCGGCTCCGTCGCAGTGATCTTCCAGCCGGCCGAAGAAGGCGGCGGCGGCGGCAACGAGATGGTCAAGGACGGCATGATGGAGCGCTTCGGCATCTCCAAGGTGTTCGGCATGCACAACATGCCGGGCCTGCCAGTCGGACAATTCGCCATCAAGCCGGGCCCGATCATGGCGGCGACAGCCGAATTCACCATCACCGTCAAGGGCAAGGGCGGGCATGCGGCGATGCCGCACGGCACCATCGACCCGATCGTCATCAGCAGCCAGCTCGTCGGCGCTCTGCAGACGATCGCCTCGCGCAGCACCGATCCGGTCGAGGCTGTCGTGGTGTCGGTGACGAAATTCCACGCCGGCGACGCCTACAATGTCATTCCCGAAAGCGCCGAGATCGCAGGCACCGTGCGCACGCTGAAGAAGGAGGTCGCCAGGAAGGCTGAGCAGCGTGTGCGCGCCATCTGCGAGGGCGTGGGCGCGGCCTTCGGCGCAACGATCGAGGTCGATTACAAAGCCAATTATCCCGTCACCTTCAACCATCCGGAGGAGACGGTCTTTGCCAGCGATGTCGCCGCTGAAATCGCCGGCGAGGCACAGGTGCAACGCGCCATCCAGCCGGTGATGGGCGGCGAGGATTTCTCCTACATGCTGGAAGCGCGGCCGGGCGCCTTCATCTTCATCGGCAATGGCGACACCGCCGGTCTTCACAACCCTGCCTACGACTTCAACGACGAGGTCATCCCGCACGGCATGAGCTATTGGGTGAAGCTCGCGGAGACGGCGCTGGCCGCTTGATGCGTCGGCCATAAAACCGCCCTGCGGCTTGATCCGAGAGGTGCGCCGTGATTTGGGATGGCTACAAGGCGGTCGGGCCCGGGACGTGGCGATGCTCCGATCGTCACTTCCGACCGGACCGCCTCCGCGCAAGACCCAGGGCAATGCCCAGGGCGATACCGATTCCGATACCCGCAATAATATTGTCCAATGCGACGCCGATAGCCACGCCGATCACGACGCCGAGTGTGATGGTGTTTGGCATCTATCATGCCGGGTCATGTAGAGTGGAAGGGGAGAGCCGCAACCGCTGGTCGGCTGCCATCCGATGTTGCCTGGGACCGCTACGGCCCGCTCTTCGGGTCGTCGACCTCCAGCGCCTCCATGACGGGCGCCAGATCACTCTCTTCGGCCGGATCGGCAGCCGGCGGCTGTTCGCCTGTCCTGGCCTTGCTCAGAGCTTTCTCAATGGCCTCTTCGATGTCGCCGATCTCGTCTTGGCGCACCTCGTGACCATAGCCGGCCGCGTCGGCATCCTGCTCGAATTGCTGAACCAGGACGGCCACGCTCACTTCGCTTTCCGCGGGCAGGTTACCGACGTTCTCCTGCAGCCAGGTTTCAAAGAACTCTTTCGTAGCACTCATGCGGCATCTCCTTCGGCACACTAAAGCGCGGCGGTGGTCCGAAGTTCCGCTGTTTCCGGCTCATCTTTGCGGTCCACACTCGTGGTTCAATCGTAGGCTGACGAGGATGCAATTTCGAATTGTGAGCAGAAGCCTCTCGACGGCTATGCTTCATCGGCCATTGTCGAAACCGATTGATTGGGTACAGAGCGCCTCTTGGCGAAACGATCCGAAGCGGTTATGTGTCGGCCGCGTGGTCCCGTAGCTCAGTAGGATAGAGCGGCAGATTCCTAATCTGTAGGTCACAGGTTCGATTCCTGTCGGGATCACCAATAAAATCAAAGGCTTAGCTACTTCTGCCAGACAATTTCATGCGCCACTGATTTACCAGAATTGCCGCGCATTTCCGGGCTTTTCCAAGGGTTAGCCGGGATTCGCTGGCGCATGAATGGCGCACGGCGGCACATGAAAAACCCCACCGAAGCGGGGCTTTGTCGTTGCTGTGCGCAGAAGGCGGTCAGGCGGCGCAGCCATCGTAGACCGCGAACTTCTCGGTCGGACGCTCCACGGACATGTAATTGGCGAACATATCCGCGGCCCATCGGCTGGGCGCTCGCCACCATTCGACCGGCCGATCCCGCTCATCTAAGCGAGCCACCATCGATCCCAAATAGCTGCGGTCTGCATTAACTGTCCTGGTGCTCACTGCTCTGCTCCTCGTTGCTTGTTGATGTTAGCATTGGTATAACGATGCAAGCAGGGCTGTCAACTAACATCTGCTAACAATCGCAAACAGGAGCTAGGCATGGCGCGTACGGCACCCCTTGGATTAAGAATTGAACCGGCCGTGAAAGAGGCACTCGAGCGCGCGGCTAAGGCTGACCGCCGCACAGTCGCATCCTACGTGGAAATCCTCCTAATCGCCGATCTAGAGGCGAAGGGCTTCTTGCCCAAGAATGCGGCCTGAATAGGAAAGCGCCGCCCCTATTACCAAATTCAGGGCGGCGCGCTGACGTCGAAGCGTCAACGTCGGTTCTCGCGTACCAGCGCATCCGATCCGATGCGCCATCTGCAGAATAAACTCGTTTTTAGACGGAGCGCAACCAGCACTGTTAGAATTCCTCAAGGCGCTTTGGCCTTACGTCTCAAGGTAGATTATGCGAAAGCGCCTATTTATACTCCAGCCACATTGCAGCTGGACTCCAAATCTCTTCTGTGGAATCCATGGTCTTAAGACATATATAGGAGGATTGGTCCATGCATGGCGCGCTTATCTTCGATGACATTTCCAAAATAATTGCTCAACCTCGCAGGGACTGGCGCAGGCTAGCCCACGCCGCGGCATTGGATGTTGGCGGTAAACTCGCCACTGGATTGACGATAGGCATAGGCATTGCCGTCGGCATGGGCCTAGCTGGCTGAACGGTAACTTAACGAGCGAGCCGATTTATTCCGACGCACATGACGTTGCGTCACGACTCAGCTATCGCTAGTGCCGCGGCGGGTCTGATTCCCGCTTGGGCCGGCGCCGTTCAGGCAACCTCCCCTCTGGCGCCGGCCATCTTCTTTCCCGCTGAAATCGTCAAGGAGCCCTTGCCGGGGCCAAGCTTGTGTTTGCCTACCACCTGCGCGATTGTAGCTGTGAAGCCGAGGGTGGGGTCATGCTCGTCGCTATCTATCTTGGTCTCTGTTTCATCGTCGGCATTGCCGCTCAGAACTATCGCGGGCGCCGAGGAACTCCATGGTTCTTGCTATCCCTGATCATCTCCCCACTCCTTGCTGGACTTCTTCTGCTGGCATCCAAAGATAAGCGTCTGGCTGCTGTGTCGTTAGTAACCATCAGCGAAGAGCGACCAACCAATGGTCCGATATTCGTGAAGACGTGTCCTGAGTGCGCGGAACAGGTGAAGGTCGAGGCAAAAATCTGCCGGTTCTGCCGGCATGAGTTTTGACCGCCCAACGAATGTCGTACGTCGCCAGGCCCCGGTGAACTAGACCCTTTTGGGATAGGCGAACTATTTTTATGTTATGGTGATCGTCGCCGACGTTCAGAATAGCGCCGCGCCGCCATGGGAGGTTGGAGGATGCTTCGACATATTTGTCTAATTATCCCGTCCATGGCAGCTTTCGGTGCCGGCATCGGGCCGCTCTTTTCGGAGGAAGGTCCATTAACGCGAGCAAAGGCCCAACAGCATCTTTGGGAGCTGGAACGTCCACAACCGCCGGGCATGTCCGTATCGAAGACCGCAAGTAGTACAGTGCTCATAGATCTGCGCCTAGCGATGCAATCGTTTTCCGATATGCAAACGTTCGACGTATTCCAAAAGTGCTTGGAGGCGGGCTCTACACCGGACGGTCGACCTTGTGAGTTGACCGGCATGAGTGAGCATTTCACTGACCTTTACCTCTATGACAAGGAAGCAGAGGGGCGTCTAGTTCGCTTTCTCAAATCAGAACAAGGGCGGTAGTCTAGTCAATCCGCCAAACCGGAGCCGTCGTCCGACGAACTCTGATTTAATCGCCGTCCCAAAAATCCTGCAGCGACGCGTGGCGCAGGTCTTCCTCGCCCCGTAGGTGCTTCACACGACCGATTAGGCCCGGCTTGACCCATTGCGTCGCCGGCCGCTTCATGCCCTTTGGCGGCTGTCCGGGGGGCTCCTGAACGCGTTTCCATAGCCGCTCGCGCATTTCACGATTGGCGTTGATGAACGTGACCTGCCATTGAATTTTCATCCGGCTGCAGTTAGAGCCTCGGCGGGTTTTACGCCGTATGGCGCGGGTTGAGCA
>NZ_JBVVQA010000032.1:72801-79952 GCF_055811455.1 Mesorhizobium sp. WSM4845 | reverse complement strand
TTGACCAGCGCCTTCATCATGTTCGACATTCTTTTGTCCCTTGAAACTCTTGATCCGGAATCGCTTTTCGGTTCCGGCGTTCAGGAAATCACACCAAGTTCGCGCCCGACCGCGCCGAACGCCTCGACCGCACGGTCGATGTCGGCGCTGGAATGGGCGGCCGACATCTGCGTCCTGATGCGGGCCTGGCCCTTGGGAACGACGGGGAAGGAAAAACCGATCACGTAGATGCCGCGCTCAAGCAGCATGTCGGCCATTTGCGAAGCCAGCGCGGCATCGCCGATCATCACCGGAATGATCGGGTGGTCGGCTCCCGCCAGCGTGAAGCCCGCTTTTTCCATGTTGGCGCGGAAGCGCGAGGCGTTGTCGTAGAGCCGGCGGCGCAAGCCGCCGCCCTGCTCGATCATATCCAGCACCTTCAGCGAGGCCCCGGCGATAGCAGGCATCAGCGTGTTGGAAAACAGATAAGGCCGCGAGCGCTGGCGCAGCCATTCGACCACCGGCCTGCTCGCCGCTGTGTAGCCACCCGAGGCACCCCCCAGTGCCTTGCCGAGCGTGCCGGTGAGAATATGGACCCGGCCCTCGACGCCGCAATATTCCGGCGTGCCGCGGCCGTGCTCGCCGACGAAGCCGACGGCGTGGCTGTCGTCGACCATCACCATGGCATTGTACTTGTCGGCGAGATCGCAGACGCCCTTCAGATTGGCGATGATGCCGTCCATTGAAAATACACCATCGGTGGCGATCAGCTTGAAGCGGCTGCCTTCGGCCTTCTTCAATTCCTCCTCGAGCGCCGCAATGTCGTTGTTGGCATAGCGAAAGCGTTTTGCTTTGGAGAGCCTGACGCCGTCGATGATCGAGGCGTGGTTGAGCGCGTCGGAAATGACCGCGTCCTCCTCGGAAAGCAGCGTCTCGAACAGGCCGCCATTGGCGTCGAAGCAGGAACCGTAGAGGATTGTGTCCTCCATACCCAGGAATCTCGATATCTTTGCCTCGAGCTGCTTGTGCTCCTCCTGTGTGCCGCAGATGAAACGCACCGACGCCATGCCATAACCATAGCGGTCGAGTGCCTGCTTGGCCGCATCGCGCAAGTCGGCGCTATCTGCGAGGCCAAGATAATTGTTGGCGCAGAAATTGAGCAGCTTGCGGCCGCCGACCTCGATCTCGGACGACTGGGGCGAGGTGATGACGCGCTCGCGCTTGTACAGGCCCTCCGTCTCGATCTGCGAAAGCAGCTCGCCAACGTGGTCTTTGAGAGTCGGTGCCATCGTGCTTCCACTTCCATTGGTGATCTTCGCGGTCTTGCTCATGCGATGTCTCCCCGGAGCACGCGCAACATGCGCTCGAAGTGGCCTGGATCGTGTGCTTTGAGGAGCGCAGCTTCCCGGGGCTGGTACAGATCCCAGAGACGCGACAGCCAAAAACGAAATGCTCCAGCGCGCTGCATTGCAGGAAGCAAAAAGCGTTCGGGTCCAGTGAGCGCGCGAACTGACTCATACGCGCCGAGAAAGGCGGCAACTTGCTTAGTGTCTTGGCGGCCGGTGCCACTATCGACGCACCAGTCATTGAGGCAGACGGCTATATCGAACAGAAAGGTGTCGCATCCGGCGAAGTAGAAATCGAAGACGCCGGTCAGGTGATCACCTTCAAACAACACGTTGTCGCGAAAGAGATCAGCGTGCACCGGCCCCCTGGGGAGTTGCTCGTAGGTGGAGGACACAGCAATGTGGTTCTGAAAGGCCAGTTCGCTTGTGAGCAGCGAGCGCTGTCCCTCGGATACGCAGCGGCCGACCACCGGCACCACCGCGTTCCACCATTCGAGGCCGCGCGGATTGGCCTGTCGCCGTGGGTAGTCGCTCGCGGTCACGTGCATTCGCGCCAGGATCTCCCCGACAGCGCGACAATGCGACTCTGTCGACGCCGTCACGCTCTCGCCAGGAAGCCTGTTGACGATCACGGCAGGCCGGCCTTTTAGCGTGTGAAGGATTTCGCCTCTGACGTTGGCAACCGGATCCGGGACCGGCATTCGCCGCGCCGCAAGGTGCTTCATCAGGTGAAGGTAGAAGGGCAATTGCTCGAACGTGAGCCGCTCGAACAGGGTCAGCACATATTCGCCTGCCTCGGTATCCACAAAGTAGTTCGTGTTCTCAATTCCGCTTGTGCTGCCGCGAACGGAATTCGGCTGTCCCAGGCCCAGAGCCTGAAAGAAGGCTGCGACTTCGTCGGGTGACAGCTCGGTATATACGGCCATGGCGAAAAGGTCCCGGTCGAGGAAGCAGCATTTCAGCAGACTGCGGCCCGCAGGGTTTCGGCGAGGTAGGTCTTGACGGTCTGTACATCGGCGGGAAGCAGTTTGAACCGTCTCGGCAAACCCTCTATGCCATCGAACCGTTGCGGAGGAACTGGCTCTCGGCCCAGGGCCTCCCTGATGGTCTCCGCAAATTTGACCGGCAGGGCCGTCTCGAGCACGATCATGGGCACATCCGAAACCGAATGCTCGCGCGCGACCTTCAGGCCGTCTGCAGTGTGTGGATCGATCAGCGCGTTGAAGCGGTGCCACGCGTCACGGATCGTCTTCAACCGGTCGGCGTGGGTGCTCTTCCCGCTGCGGAAACCAAAATGGTCCGCCGCCTTCCCGAAGGCGGGATCCCCGCTGAGATCGAACGACCCGCTTTCGCGCAGTTGATCGTCGAACAGCGATCTCGTCCGGCTGGCGTCGCGACCGAGCAAGTCGAACACGAAACGCTCGAGATTGGAGGCCTTGGAAATGTCCATGGATGGGCTCGAGGTTTCATAAGTATCCGCCTGGCCCCGCACGCGATACACCCCGGTGCGGAAAAACTCATCGAGCACATCGTTCTCGTTGGTCGCAATGACGAGACGGGAAATGGGAAGTCCCATCATACGCGCAACATGACCGGCGCAGACGTTGCCGAAATTGCCCGAGGGAACGGCAAAGTCGACCTCTGACGAATTCTCTTCAGTCACCTGAAAATAGGCAGAGAAGTAATACACCACCTGAGCGACCAGCCGGGCCCAGTTGATCGAATTTACGGCGCCGATCCGGTGGCGCCTCTTGAAGTCAGCATCGCCGGACACGGCTTTCACGATGTCCTGGCAATCGTCGAACACCCCTTCGATGGCAATGTTGTGAATGTTGTCGTCCTGCAGGCTGAACATCTGGGCTTGCTGGAAGGCGCTCATACGTCCGTGGGGCGACATCATGAAGACGCGGATGCCCTTCTTGCCGCGCATGGCATATTCCGCCGCGCTGCCCGTGTCGCCACTGGTTGCCCCGAGGATATTCAGCTCCACACCCCGCCGCGCCAGTTCATACTCGAGCAAATTGCCGAGCAACTGCATCGCCATGTCCTTGAACGCCAGGGTGGGACCGTTCGACAGTTCCGCCACATGGAGACCGCTCTCAAGCGTTCGCACGGGCGCGATCCTGGCGGTCCCAAAAACCTCGGGCCTGTAGGTCTTTGCACAGATGGCCTTCAGGTCAGCGGGCGGAATATCGTCGATGTAGAGCGACAGGATTTCAAAGGCGAGCACTGGGTAAGACAAGCCCCGCCACCGATCCAGCGTGGCATCATCCAGCCGAGGGTAGACCTCGGGCACATAGAGGCCGCCATCCGGGGCAAGGCCCTCAAGCAGAATCTCGCAGAACTTCCTGCGTTCGGGATGGCCGCGCGTGGAGATGTAGTGCATGTGATGCTGTTCCTTGTCGCCGCAATTGTTCGGCAAGGGTCGAGTGACCGCCACCCTTCGGCCTTCAGCGGCTGGCGCGCCACCAGGCGATACGGTCCTGCAGGGCGTAGCCCTTGATAACGGCCGGCAGGAACCACGGATTGCCACGATAGAGCGGGATCGCCGCAGGCGGCCGAAAGTCGAACGCGGTGCGCGCCCGATCGCCATGTCCCATCAGCTTGTGAGCCGCACGCGTGCCGACCCATGGCGCCCAGACCACGCCCGAACCGCAGAAGCCGGTGGCATAGAGCACGCCATCCTTCTCGAAGATCCTGGGCAGCATGTCACGGTGCATCGCCACATTGCCGAACCAGCTATGCGAGAGTCGAACATTTTCCAGTTCAGGGAAAAGCTCGACCAGCCCGTTGCGCAAACGGAGCGTCGGGGCTGCCGGATCGCCTGCACGCGAGCTGTCGCGCCCGCCAAGCAGGATGCGTCTGCCGTCCGGCGAAGGGCGATAATAGAAGCCAAGCTCGCGGCCCTCACCCATCATCATCCGCTTCGGCATCAGGCGCGCCATGAGCTCAGGCGCGAATTCCTCGGTGGCAATGATCCTGCTGCGAACCGCCACCAGCCGACGGCGCAGGAACGGACTGGCGCCATCCGTGTAGCCATTTGTGCAGACCAGGACCTGCCGCGCCTGCACCGTTCCGGCCGAAGTGGCGACGCGGAACCCGGAGCTATCCCTTTCAATTGACGTCACGGGCGTGTTCGAATGCACCGCCAGTCCCGAAGCGAGCGCCACCCGCAGGAGCTCGGCGTGGAACTTGGCCGGGTGCAGCCCGCCGATGTCCATCCTGACGGTGCCGCCGCGGTAGAAGTCGGTGCCGACGTAGTCGCGCTGCGTTGCATATGGAACAGCGTAGGATTCGATCCCCAGTTTTCTCGCCAACCCCTCGGCGCCGCGGGCCATCTTCTCGTACTGTTCATATCCGATGGCGCCCTTGAACAGGCCAACCAGTTGAAAGTCGCAGTCGAGCTTTTCCGACTTGATGAAGTCGTAAAGGAATTCGCGCGCGACCTTGCCCTCGGCCTCGATCGCCATGGCTTTTTCTTCGCCGAAGCGCCGGGTTATCGTGGCGTAGTCCAGCCGGATGCTCCCGCTGGTAATTCCGCCATTGCGCGACGAGGCCCCCTCGCCCGGATTCATCGCATCAAAAGCTGCAACCGAGCGCCCCTCGCGCGCCAGCGCAAGCCCGGCCGAAAGCCCCGCATAACCGGCGCCGACGATTGCCACATCGACCGTCCTCGCCAGGGGCTGCGGCGGTAGCGCCGTGACGGGCGCCGCTTCCCACCAGTAGGGTGTGCTCTTGTTGGCGACTTTCGGCTCGTGCATGAGAGTCACTTCTCGATGGGTTTTCGGGTGAGGCGCGGGCCGCTTTTGTGATCAGACGCGGTCGTCCCGCACGTCGAGCGCATCGCGCAACCCGTCGCCGATGAAATTAAAGCTTGTCACGGCGATGGTGATGGCGGCGCCGGGAATGATCGCCAGCCAGGGTGCACTGTCCAGATACTGCTGGGCGCCCTCGAGCATGTTGCCCCAGCTGGGCAGCGGCGGCTGAATGCCATAACCCAGGAAACTGATATAGGCTTCCAGGAGAATGGCGTGCGCGACTGTCAGCGTCGCGGCCACGATGATCGGGCCCATGGCGTTGGGCAGGATCTCGCGGAACATGATATGCGCACCGCTAAGCCCCAGCATGCGCCCGGCCAGCACAAACTCGCGCTCGCGCAATGACCGCACCTCGGCCTCGACAATCCGGGCTACCTCCATCCAGCTGGTGACAGCGACGATGACGGTGACCATAGCCGGGCTCGGCTTCAGTGCCGCGGCCAAGGCCAGCAGCAGGAAGATCGAAGGGAATGACAGGAACCCGTCGACCGTGCGCATCAGCGCTGCGCCGATCCAGCCGCCGCGGTAGCCCGCGATCACGCCGACGAGTGTTCCGATCAGCGTCGACAGCAGCATGGCAAAAAAGGCCACCAGCAGTGAAGTCCTCCCCGCCATGAACAGTCGCGCCGCCACGTCCCGCCCCAGAGGATCGGTCCCGAGATAGTGGTCGCCGGTCAGCGGCGGTGAAAAGCGGGCGCGCAAATCGATGTAGAGGGAATCGTAGGGAAGGAGATGAGGGCCGAAGACGCATGCCAGCGTCAGGAGGGTGATCATCGCCACTCCCAGCAACGCCAGATGATGGCTCGTGAAACGGCGCACGGTGCGGCTGCGCCACCAGCGGCTTGGTCCTGCATTTGCGACGAGAGCGGTCATTTTCGGGTGCCTCCTGTTGGGCGTGAGGTTAGGCGCTCAACCCAGACGAATGCGCGGGTCGACGATCGCCACGGCAATATCTGCGATCAGGTTGCCCAGGATGACGAGAATGGCCGAGAACATCAGCAGTCCCATCACGACCGGGTAGTCGCTGTAGCCGAGGCTGTCCAGGAACAGTCGACCCATCCCCGGCCAGGTAAACACTGTCTCCGTCACCAGCGCGCCGGTCAGGATGCTGGGAAGCTGCACCCCAGCCAGTGTGATCATCGGCAAAAGCGCATTGCCGACGACGTGCTTCATGATGACTCGGCGCTCGCTCAGGCCCTTGGCGCGGGCGGTCTTGACAAAATCCTGGCTGATGGCGTCGAGCGTCGCCGATCGCATGTAGCGGCTCCAGATCGCGACATGCACCAGCGACAGCACGATGCTTGGCATGATCAGGTGATGCAGGTAATTCAGGACCGAACCGTCGCCGATCGTGTACATGTTGCCTGCAGGCAGCCAGCCCAGCTGCAGGGAGAAGATGTAGATGCCGACGAGCCCGAACCAGAAGGTCGGGATCGACAGCGCGACCATGGCTCCGACCGTCGCCATATAGTCGAACAGCGAATAGCGGTGCGTGGCGCCACGAATGCCGATCCAGGTGCCGATGGCGATCGCAATCGCGGTGGACGTCCCCATCAGCAGCAGCGTCGCAGGGACGTGCCGGCCAATCACTGCCAGCACAGGCGCGCCGTCGCGGAAGGAGTGGCCCCAATCGCCCTGGAGAAGCCGCCAGGCCCAGTCGAAATATTGGATCAAAAGCGGACGGTTCAGCCCCAATTGCTCTTTCAGGCGATCGAGATCGTCCTGAGTCATGCTGGGATCGAGCCCGAATTGCGCCAGCGGCCCCCCCGGCAGCAGGTTCAGGACGAGGAACCCGATGACCGACACGATCAGGAGCAGGATGAGGCTCTGTGAGAGCCGGTTGAGCAGGAATCCGCGCATTTCAACTCTCCTCTTTCAAGACAGCGCCGGTGACTGGCGGGGGGGGGGGGGGGGGGGGGGGGGGGGGGGGGGGGGGGGGGGGGGGGGGGACGGGCGCCGGCACCCAGGCGGCGGGCGGGGGGGGGGGGGTGGGTGGGTGGTGTGATCA
>NZ_JBVVQA010000032.1:0-72791 GCF_055811455.1 Mesorhizobium sp. WSM4845 | reverse complement strand
CGCCGCTGGGGGGGCTGTCCTCGCGTTTGCCCCCGCACCCCCCCCATTACCCACCCCCTTTACCCCCCCCGGCGGGGGCCGGCCCCGCCCCGGCGGGGGGGCCGCGGCGTATGGATGTCAGGCCTTCCAATGCCATCCGGCGGCATGCCAGGATGCGACGCGGGTGTTGGAATTTGCCTGGAAACCCTCCAGCCCTTCCTTGCGGCCGAACACGTTGGTGGAGGCAAACAGAGGCAGGAACGGCAGATCCTGACGAACGATTTCCTGCACGCGCAGATAGATGGCGCGCCGCTGTTCCCGATCGAAGGTGCGCGCGCCCTTCTCGAGCAGCGCATCGACCTCCGGGTTGGAGTATTGGCCGGTGTTCGAGCCCTTTCCGCCCTTGGCGACGATCGCCTTGCTGTGCAGGCGGTTGGAAACATCGGGGTCGCCCGCGATGAGATTGGTTACACCGGAGATGGCTGACTCAAATTGCGATTTGAGCCAGAAATCGCCCCACATGACGGCGGCCGGAAGGTTCGAGATGGTCATCTCCACGCCGATCTCGGCAAATGTCTGCTGCAGGAACTGCTGCGTCTGCTCGCGCAAGTGGTTCCCGGAGGTGGTGGAGTTGGCGAACGACAGGCGCACCCCGTCCTTCACCCGTATTCCATCGGCTCCGGGTACCCAGCCGGCCTCGTCGAGGATCTGGCCCGCGCGCTCGAGGTTGAACTCCTGTGCCGGCAGGTTCGGATTGTAGTAGAAGGAATTCTGCGGCATGAACGTCTCGGTGGGTTTGTGGATCCCGTAATAAAGTGCTTCGAGGATCGCTTTCCTGTCGATTGCCGCGTAGAGCGCCTGGCGGACCGCCGGGTCCTTGAATTGCGGCTTCTCAAGATTGAGATAGATCGACTCGACCGATGCCCCAGGCTCCAGCTTGACCACACGATCCGATAGTGTGCTGGCTTCCGCGTAGTGGTCGGCGGTTATGAATGCCTGGTCGACAAGATCGATGTCGCCGCTCTTGAACTGGGTGTAGAGCACCGTCATGTCGGGGATGTATTTGAAGACGAGCCGCTCCAAATAGGGGCCCTCCCCGGCATAATCCGCGTTCGCGACGAGTTCGATATGATCGCCGGCAACGCGCTGCGCCCACTTGAATGCGCCAGTGCCGACAGGCGCCTGATTGAAGGCGGCGGCGTTGGGGTCGGCCTCCTTTTCGAGTATGTGCTTGGGAACCATGAAGGTTTCGGCGAGAAACGACAAATAGGGGGCGAAAGCCTCCTCCATCCGCCAGGTGAGCTCGGTCGGCGAGACCACCTTGATATCGCGCACCAGCGAATGGCCGGCCGTGCGCCACGCCCGGAATTTCGGATTGGTGATGAGCTCAAGGGTGAATTTCACATCCTCAGCCGTGAAGGGCCTGCCGTCGTGCCAGCGGACATCGTCACGCAGGCGGATGTGCCACTTGAGACCGTCCTCTGAAATGCCGCCGTTTTTCTGGCTTGGCACTTCGACCGCAAGATTGGGCTGAAGAACGCCTTTGGGATCCATGCGGAAGAGCGCATCGAAAAGCGAGAAATGCACAGCGTCGTCGACCTCGATATGCGGCATCAACGGATTGAATACGGTGGGCTCCTGCGACAGACCGACGACGACGCGGCCAGTTGGGCTGGCTGGCGGGTTCTGGGCGAAGGCAGGCTTGCCCAACAGATTGGGCGCAATGAGGCCTGCCGCCCCGCCTATCGCCATCAACCGGAGTGCATCGCGTCGCGAGTAGTTTGATTTGGTGCTTGAGCGTTCAGTCATTGGAATTCCCCTTGTTTTGGCGGTGTCCGCCGTGGCTATTATCCGTTTGCTGCAACCGGGCGGGTCGTTCCCGGCTGCTCTCCAGGAATCGCCGCCACCAGCTCACGTGTGTAGGCTGATTGCGGGTCGAGGAAGATTTGCGATGGCGGTCCGCGTTCAACGATCCGCCCCTTCTGCATCACCGCGATTTCGTCGCAGATCTGGCTGGCGACGCGCAGGTCGTGGGTGATGAAGATCATCGACACGCCGGTCTCCCGCTGGATCTGGTCGAGCAGCTGCAGGATCTGGGCCTGGATCGATACGTCGAGCGCCGACACCGCCTCATCGGCGATCAGCAGCTTCGGCTTGAACATCAGTGCCCGAGCGATGCCGATGCGCTGGCGCTGCCCACCGGAAAATTCATGCGGAAAGCGATCAAAGGCGCCGGCATCGAGGCCGACATGGGCCAGGAGCGCCCTCGCCTCTTCGCGCGCCTGGGCATAGGGCGTGCCGTGCGCGACTGGGCCAACGGTGAGGATGTGGCCGATCGTCGAGCGCGGGTTGAGCGAGGCGAACGGATCCTGGAAGATCATCTGGACCCGCGGCCGCAGCGGGCGGAATTCGGCTTCGGAAAGCTTGGCGATGTCGCGACCCTCGAACAGAATCCCGCCGCCGTCGCTGTCCAGCAGCTTGATCAATAGCCGACCAAGCGATGATTTGCCGGAACCGCTTTCGCCCACAACGCCCAGCGTGCGCCCGGGCGCCAGATCGAACGAGACCTCGTTGACCGCGGGCACGACGCGCTGCGCGCTGAACAGGGAACTGCCGCTTCGGTAGGTCTTCATCAGGCCTTCGACCTTCAGGATCGGCGCTTTGTCGGCCGTCTCCAGAGGAACGCGGTTCTCGCCGGTCAGGTGCGGGACGGCTGCGATAAGGCGCCTTGTGTAGGGATGGCCAGGCGACTTCAGGACCTGTTGAGCGCTACCCTGCTCGACGATGTGGCCCTTCTCCATCACGACGACGCTGTCTGCGATCTCGGCCACCACGCCGAAGTCGTGAGTGATGAACATGACGCTCATTCCCTTGCGGCGCTGAATGTCGCGGATCAGCTCCAGAATCTGTGCCTGTGTGGTCACGTCGAGCGCCGTCGTCGGTTCATCCGCGATCAGGATCGTCGGTTCAAGCGCCAGCGCCATGGCGATCATCACCCGCTGCCGCTGCCCGCCGGAGAGGCGGAACGGATACTGGTGGTACATGAGTTGCGGGTCCGGCAGTCCCACCTCGGTCAGCAACTCGACAGCGCGGCCGCGACGCGATTTCGGAGTGCCGACGCCGTGCGCCGCCATGACCTCGTCGATCTGCGCGCCCACGGTCATCAGCGGATTGAGCGCCGACAGCGGGTCCTGGAAGATCATCGACACCACCCGGCCGCGCAGGCTGCGCAGCTTGTCCTGCGGCATGCCCACGATGTTCGTCCCATCGAGGTGGATGGCGCCCGAGGAGAGACGGATCACCTTGGGCAGCAGCCCCATGATGGCGTTGGCGGTGACCGACTTGCCGGATCCGGACTCGCCAATGACGCACAGAATCTGGCCGCGTTTCAGATCAAACGAGATGTTCTCGACGGCATGGGTCCGCTCCATGCCTTTCGGCAAATTCACCGTGAGGTCGCGCACCGAAAGCGCCACATCGTGGAGGGCTACAGGCTGGATCGTGGCGACCATTGCGATCATCTCCCGTTTGAACCGAGCGGGTCCACGCTGTTGCGGACCGCATCATCGCGCTTTGAGCAGAAGCGCCTCACCATAGCGACCGTCGTCTGGTCATCTCGGCGCTTCGAGCGCTGAGGCTGCGAGAGACGGATTCTGCTCATCCTGGCGGCTCCCTTGATGAAATTCGGTCCGTGTACCGGACACTGTTCCCTTTTCTTGGAGAACTCTCCGAAGGCGTAAGCCCTGCCTATCGGAAGTCCTCTGGAGCTTACCCGTTATAAGGAAGGGTGCTCCGTTCTTTCAGCCAGTTTGACTGTTCTGTATCCGCATAGTCGTCGAAATTTGGCCCTCGGGCGGCAGGAACTTCTGAAAAGAACGTCAGGTTCGGCATTTCACTCTGCTCCCGTTCCGGCGCAGAAAACCGGGATCAGACAACCAGGTCCTTCTTCCGCTGATTTGTGCGCGACAGGCCTTGCGTCACTGCGCGCCGCGTCCCGAAAAGCCCATGCCGCAGATCGCGCGACTGGATGAAGTGTACTCCTGCTTGCCCCTACGAGGTTGGGGCCAGCGAGCGCTTTTTCGGCAACAATTGCCTGTTCCAAGGGCTGCAAACCGCAGGAAATTCCGTCCAGGCATGGACTCCGCAGCCTGCCTCTGCGGGCCGCAGGTTAGGATGCTTCAAATTTACGGAGTCCCATCCATGCCCGCGCCGCTCATTCACATCGAGTCCAGCCCATCCCTGCCTCGCGAGGCGGACGTCGTCGTCATCGGCGGCGGCGTGGTCGGCGTATTCACGGCCTATTATCTCGCACGCCGCGGCATCAGCGTTGCCCTGCTGGAGAAGGGGCGCGTTGCCGCCGAACAGTCCAGCCGCAACTGGGGCTGGTGCCGTCAGCAGAACCGTGACGCACGCGAGTTGCCGATGGCAACCAAGAGCCTCGATCTCTGGGAAAAAGTGGCGCAGGAGACCGGCGAGGACACCGGCTTCCGCCGCTGCGGCCTGCTCTATCTCTCGCAGGACGAAAACGAGTTGGCAGGCTGGGCAAAGTGGCGCGATTTCGCAAGGACGGTTGGCGTCACGACGCATGTGCTGAGCGCAGAAGAAGCCACCGAACGGGGCAAGGCCACCGGCCGCAAATGGAAAGGCGGCGTGTTCTCGCCAACTGACGGAACGGCGGATCCATCGAAGGCGGTGCCGGTTGCCGCGCGCGGCATCATGGCGGCCGGCGGCACCGTGCATCAAAATTGCGCGGCGCGCGGGCTGGAACTGAGCGCCGGCCGGGTCAGCGGCGTCGTTACAGAAGCCGGAACCATCCGCACAACGACCGTGGTCATGGCCGGAGGCGCGTGGGCTTCTTCCTTCTGCAACCAGCTTGGTATTCGTTTCCCGCAAGCTGCCGTGCGTCAATCCATTCTATCCGTAGCGCCGGGCGCAGAAGGCCTGCCGGATGCCCTGCATACCGCGCGCGTCTCGCTGACGCGGCGCAGCAACGGTGGATACGCGCTGGCGATCAGCGGGCGGGCGCGAGTCGATCCAACGCCGCAGCAGCTCAGGTTCAGCCGCGAGTTCGTGCCAATGTTCGCCCGTCGCTGGCGCAGTCTGGCCCCGGGAGCGTTCGAGGGCTGGCGTCAAGGTCATGAAAGCCTGGGGAAATGGGTACTTGACGACGTGACGCCATTGGAACGGAATCGGATTCTCGACCCCAAACCTGACATGAGGCAGATTCGCCTGACCTATCAAAGAGCCTGCGAATTGCTGCCCGAGTTCCAGCGCGTCGCGATTTCTCATGCTTGGGCGGGCTACGTCGACTGCACGCCCGATGGCGTCCCGGCAATCGGTGAAGTGGAGGGGATTCCGGGCTTCATTCTCGCCGCGGGATTCAGCGGCCACGGCTTCGGGATCGGCCCCGGCGCGGGACATATGATCGCCGATACCATCACCGGCAGCGAACCGATCGTCGATCCGCGTCCTTATAGGCCCGAGCGTCTGAATTCAGCCGCGTGGGGCAAGGTCGCTGAATTCTGAGAAGACCTTTGCCAAGCTGCAACCGGTCGCACACGAGATCGGGGTCGCGAGCGGCCAGCACTGAAAACAGGGCCAGCACTGAAAACAGGAACTGACGATGCGTGAATATGAGATTGCCGCCATTCCAGCCGACGGGATCGGCCCGGAGGTCATTGCCGCCGGTCTCCAGGCGCTTGAGGCGCTGCAGCAGCGCTGCGGCGACTTCAATCTGCGCGTCCAGCACTTCGACTGGGGCACAGACTACTACAAGGTCCATGGTCGGATGATGCCCGAAGACGGGGTGGCGCAACTGAAGCGCTTCGACGCCATCTTCTTTGGCGCGGTAGGCGCGCCCGATGTGCCCGACGACATCACGCTTTGGGGGCTCCGGCTGCCGATTTGTCAGGGCTTTGATCAATACGCGAACGTGCGGCCAACCAGGATATTGCCCGGTATTGCTTCGCCGCTGGCCGGCGTTGGCCCTGGCGACCTGGATTGGGTGATCGTGCGGGAGAATTCCGAGGGCGAGTATTCGGGCCACGGCGGCCGAGCCCATCGCGGCCTCCCCGAGGAGGTCGGAACCGAGGTCGCGATCTTCACGCGCGTCGGCGTCACCCGCATCATGCGCTATGCATTCCGGCTGGCGCAATCACGGCCGCGAAAGCTCCTGACAGTCGTTACAAAATCCAACGCGCAGCGTCACGGCATGGTAATGTGGGACGAAATCGCAGCCGAGGTGGCGCCGGAATTCCCGGACGTCGCCTGGGACAAGATGCTGGTCGATGCTATGACAGTGCGTATGACGTTGAGACCTCGTAGCCTCGATACCATCGTCGCCACCAATCTTCACGCCGACATATTATCGGACCTTGCTGGCGCGCTCGCAGGCAGTCTCGGCGTTGCACCGACCGCCAACATTGATCCCGAGCGGCGCTATCCCTCGATGTTCGAGCCAATTCACGGCTCAGCATTCGACATCACCGGCAAGGGTATTGCCAACCCGGTCGCCACCTTCTGGACCGCTGCCCAGATGCTCGAACATCTGGGCGAAAGCGCAGCTTCCGCCCGGTTGATGAGTGCTGTGGAAATGGTGACGCGTGAAGGCGTGCTGACGCCGGACGTGGGTGGGACAGCGACCACGCAGGAGGTGACAGACGCCGTCTGCCGGACGATCCGCGGCTCGAACGTGTGACAGGTTTGCAATGAAGCTCGACAAGATCGACATCAAGATCCTATCGCAACTGCAAAAGAACGGGCGGGTCACGAATGTCGAGCTCGCCGACCTGGTGAACCTTTCACCAAGCCCTTGCCTGATGCGGGTGAAGAAGCTTCAGGCGGAAGGCTTCATCACCGGCTATTCCGCCCAGATCGATGTGTCCAAGCTCGGGCAGACTCTGACGATCTTCACCGAAGTCACGCTCAAGCATCACCAGCAGAACGACTTCGCGAGATTTCTCACCGCAATTCAGAAAGTCGATTCCGTTATCGAATGCCACCTGGTTTCAGGCGGTTACGACTATCTTGTGAAGTTTGTCACAGCGGGCATCAGCGAGTACCAGACGATCATGGAGCGCATGATCGAACTGGATATCGGAATCGACAAATATTTCAGCTTCGTCGTGCTGAAGTCACCAATCGTCAAATCCCATTTGCCGCTCGACGCCATATTCGACAGGTGAGGAAGCGGCTGCCGCGCGCATGCAGCGGCAGTCTGGACGATCATCCCTTCATCGCCGACCGCACGTCCTCGTCCTCGAGGGTTTGATCCAGGGTCATCCGGGTGCGTTCGAGGATTCCATCAATATCGTCGTCGGTGCAGCAGAGCGGCGGCGCAAAGCCGAGAATGCCGCTGTTGAAGGCCCGGAGGACAAGGCCGTTCACCCACGCGCGCTCGAAGATGCGGCGTCCCGGATCGGCCGCCGCCGGCAGTGGCGTCTTGCGCTCCTTGTCGGTGACCAACTCGATTGCTGCCAGCATGCCGCGGCCGCGAACGTCGCCAACGAGCGGGTGGTCGGCGAGCGAGCGAAGGCCTTCCATCAGGCGCTTGCCGGCCTTGCGCCCGTTCTCGAGCAAGCTGTCTTCGTAGAGACGCAGGCATTCGAGCCCGACTGCCGCGCTCACGGGATGGGCCGAATAGGTATAGCCATGGCCGACAGGCGCTTTGCCGGCTCCGTCCGCGATCGTATTGTACACGCGGTCCGAGATGAAGACGGCGCCCATCGGCACGTAGCCCGAGGTCAGTCCCTTCGCCGTGGTCATGAGATCCGGCACGACATCGTCTTCCTCACAGGCGAATAGAGGGCCGGTACGGCCAAAGGCAGTGATGACTTCATCGACGACGAACAGGATGTCATGTTCCTTGCACACGGCGTGCAAAGCCTTCAGCCAACCTGTCGGTGGAACGAGGACACCGCCCGAACCCTGGATGGGTTCGGCGTAGAAGGCCGCAACGCGGCCAACACCGAGTTCCGCGATTTTGGCGCGCAGGGCCGCGACGGATGCATCGATGATCGCCTGCGGGTCGGAACCGACCGGATTGCGATAGGCGTAGTGCGAGGGAATCTTGTGCTGCCAGTCGTAAGGCACGCCGAAACCTGCATGGAAAGCCGGAATCGCGGTCAGGCCTGACCCTGCCGTCGAGGAGCCATGGTAGCCATGCTCGACCGAGATGAACTGGTCCTTCTGCGGCGTGCCCTTGGCATGGTAGTAATAGCGGATGAAGCGGATCGTGCTGTCGATTGCGTCGGAGCCGCCAAGCGTGAAATAGACATGGTTCAGATCGCCGGGCGCCAGTTCGGCAAGCCTGGCAGCAAGGCGAATGGCAGGCTCGGACCCCAGCCCGAAATATCCCGTGGCATAGGGAAGCTCTCTCAGCTGCTTGGCGGCTGCTTCAACGACACTTTCCTGGCCGTATCCGATGTTTACACACCATAGACCGGCGAATCCGTCGAGCAGGGTTTTCCCGCTTGCGTCGGTCACCGTTGCGCCCTTGGCGGATTTGAGCACCCGCACGCCCGTCTCCTCATGGCTCCGATAGCATGAAAGCGGGTGAACCAGATGTGCGCGATCGAGTTCGATCAGTGAATTTGCCAGCATTTCTTCCTCCGATTCAACCGAGTGCCTGATTTAGCCGACTGCCTGATTTAACCAAGCGCCTGACTGACCAACGCATATGTGCGGTGATGCGCGGGCTCGCTTTCCTTGTGCGTGGCCATGGGGCGTCGCATCGTGATCCCACCGCCGACGTGCGCGAGCCCGCGTCTGGTGAGCCATTCAGCAAGATCCGTTGAGACGTCGGTATCGACACGGACGAACTTGCCCTGATGATGGGCGAGCAGAAAGTCGATCAGGGCCTTGGCCTCGGCACCGTTTCTCGCCACCACCGGCCCGATGACCAGCCCCCGGCCGAATGGCCGGATGGCGGAAAAGGCCTGGGTATCGCCTTCATCGCGTATGACAGCGAGCTTCGCGCGCTCGAAAAGCCGCTTCATCAGCGCCGAACGGTCATAGCCAAATGCCTCGCGATCCAGCACCTCGAGGCGCGCAAGATCGCCGCTCTCTGCCCAGGATACACGGGCCGGCGCCGAAACTGCCAACGCCTCGCCTTGATGCTGCACGATCTCGCCAGTCGTGACGAAGCCCAGCTTCTCATAGAGCGGCAGGCCTTCCCGTGTCGCCGTCAGGCAACAGGTGCGCTCATCCGCCTTGGCAAGCGCCTCTTCCATCATCTTTCGGCCGAGTCCGCGGCCGCGCATCGCCGCATCGACGATCACCATGTTGATGGCGGCGGCATCGTCGCCGTAGGGGGTCATCATGATGGTCGCCACCACGCGTTCTTCTTCCAGAGCGACGATCCCCCGGCTGACCGGCTGGGCCAGTTCCCAATCCTCGCGGCGATGCGGCCAATTGACTTGGCGAGACAACTCGACAGCACCTTCCAGGTGCCCCGGTGTCATCTCTTCAAGGATGATCTGTCGTGTGGTCATGATGAGTTTCCAGCCTTCGTCTTCAGTGCTGACGGTAGACCACCAAAGACAGCAGTTCCTTCCGACCGGCAGCCAAGCGCGACGCGTTTTCACTATCCTTCGCCGCTCGTGCCGCATCTTCTGCCGGAGCAAGGCCGACAGGCCGCGCCGCTGCCAAAGCTCGAAAGGACACCTGGCGCAACTCTCTGCCAAACCGGCGATGCAATACGAAACGATCTGCTTCAGGTCGCCGCGAATGCGGCCGTTAGTCTTCCAGATCTCCGACTATGGTGATTGTGGTACAGGCACGCTGTGCCGAGAAAAACCAAGGAGGATTGTCGCCATGTCGACGTTCAGACCGAAATACATCACCTTCGACTGCTACGGCACGCTCACCAATTTCGATATGGCCGGCGCGGCGCGGCGCGTCTACGGCGAGCGCCTCTCCCCGGAGGCAATGGCCAGCTTCGTGGAGGCTTTTAGAGGCTATCGCCTTGACGAGGTGCTGGGGCCATGGAAACCCTTCCTCGAGGTGGTGCAGAATTCCATCGAACGCAGCTGCAAGCGCATCGGTATCCAGTTCAAACCCGAAGACGCCCAACGCATCTATGACGAAGTGCCGACCTGGGGTCCGCACCCCGACGTCCCGGCTGGCCTGTCCAGAGTGGCCAAGGAAATCCCACTGGTGATCCTGTCCAACTCCATGAACAGCCTGATCATGTCGAATGTGGAAAAGCTCGGCGCGCCCTTTCACACCGTCATCACCGCCGAAGAGGTTGGCGCCTACAAGCCGCTGATGAAGGGCTTTGAATACATGCTCGACAAGCTCGGCTGCGGCCCGGAGGACATCACTCACGTCTCCTCCTCCTTCCGCTACGATCTCATGACCTCCTACGATCTCGGCATCAAGAGCAAGGTCTGGGTGAACCGCGGCCACGAGCCCGCGAACCCCTTCTACGAATATACCGAGATCAAGGATATCGGCGGGCTGGCCGCCGCGGTCGGCCTGGAGCCCGTTCGGGAAGTTGCTTGAGGCCGGCGGGCGTCCGGCCATCGCGGCATTCGAAGTATCGAATCGGGTAGGAGGGAGCCTTTCGGCGTCCCTCCTCCCACACCATCATGCGTACGGTTCCGTACACGGCGGTTCGTGTCGCGCTCGGCTTGAGGTCCTCAATGCCCGCCGCCCTATTGGCGCCCCAGCCTTATCTTGCGGGTTCCGCCCGCTACTTCCGGCTCGGGCCCTCTCGCGAGGTATCTGCCCAAGGCGGTCGGAAATGAAGTCCGACCTCCATCGACACGTTCAGCCCTTCACCGGTTGGTCCGGCTACTACGCCTCTGCTGACTCCTGCCGACCCATCCCGGCGCCTCTCGGCGGCGGTAGCACACCTGTCTCCAGGGGCAGGTCGGCAGGCCTCCCAGGGTAAGACGCGTGACCTTCGTGCCATCTACCTTGTCGCATCTACGGCCGCCCTCCGGGTGATATCGGGCTTCGGGTTTTGCGGCCCCCTCGCCCGGATGCGGACGCCTCATATGCGCTTCCTGTTCGTCAGGCCGGCACTTTGCTTGCAGCTTCCTTCAGACCCCGCCTCGCGACGACGCCCTTGCTGTTCGGCTAGCGGTTCCCATCACCAGGGCCCCCGCAGAGGACTTTCACCTCCAAGTCATCGACCGGATACCACCCCGGCCAAACGGCGCTTGCGCACCACGCGCCATGCCTGGCGCACAATGAGAAAGGGGCGGTTTCGACCGCCCCTTTCTGATTCTGGTGCCGCTGTTGCGACTCCGGCAAAGCCTACTGGCTCAACCCGCCGACGTGAAGCGTCTTGACCTCGAGATATTCCTCGATCCCGAGTTGCGATCCTTCCCGCCCCATGCCTGACTGCTTGACACCGCCGAAAGGCGCAATCTCGGTCGAGATCAGGCCGGTATTGAGCCCGACCATACCGAACTCCAGCGCCTCGGCAACACGCCATGACCGCTTGAGGTTGTCGGTGTAGAAGTAAGCGGCAAGGCCGAACGGCGTCCCGTTCGCGATCGTGATGGCCTCTTCCTCCGTCTCGAAGCGAAAAAGCGGCGCCACCGGACCGAAGGTCTCTTCCGATGCCAGGAGCATCTCGGTGGTAGCCTCCCCCAGGACGACGGGCCGTGCATATTGCCTGCCGTCCGGCACTGCCTCGCTTTGGGCGAGGATCTGCGCGCCTTTCGTCTTGGCATCCGCGATGTGACGCTCGATCTTGTCGATCGCGGCCGCGTTGATCATCGGGCCGATCTCAGTGCCGTCGTCGGTCCCCGCGCCAACCTTCATCCGCGTCACGCGCTGGCTCAGCTTTTCGGCGAAAGCGTCGTAAACGCCTTCCTGCACGAGAATCCGGTTCGCGCAAACGCAGGTTTGACCGCCATTACGGAACTTGGATACGATCACCCCTTCAACTGCGTTATCAAGATCGGCGTCGTCAAAGACGATAAAGGGCGCGTTGCCGCCAAGCTCCAGGCTCAGCCGCTTGATGCTGTCGGCCGCGCCACGCATGAGCAGCGCACCGACGCGGGTCGAACCGGTGAACGAGATCTTGCGCACCGTTTCGTTGGCCATCAGCTCTTTGCCGATCTCGCCCGGCATGCCGGTCACGATGTTGATAACGCCTGCCGGGATGCCCGCCCGCTCCGCCAGGACACCGAGCGCCAGCGCCGAGAATGGCGTAAATTCCGACGGCTTGATGACAACCGTGCAGCCGGCGGCCAGCGCCGGTGCTACTTTGCGCGTGATCATCGCGTTGGGGAAATTCCACGGCGTGATGATGGCACAGACGCCGACTGCTTCCTTGAGAACCAGAATGCGTTGATCGGCGGTGGGTGACGGAATGGTCGAGCCACCGATGCGGCGCGCCTCCTCCGCAAACCATTTCACGAAAGATGCGCCGTAGCGGATTTCCGCCGACGCCTCGGCAAGCGGCTTACCCTGTTCCAGCGTCAGTAGAAGCGCCAAATCCTGTTCGTGCTGGCGAATGAGGTCGTGCCATCGCTCCAGCAATCTCGCACGCTCGGCATGGGTCGTCTTCTTCCAGCTTTTGAATGCCTCGGCCGCAGCAGCGATAGCGGCCCTGGTGTCGTCGCCGCCGATATCGGGAACGCTGCCAAGAACGGCCAGGGTGGCAGGGTTGGTGACCTCGACGGCGGCCTTTGTATCCGCTTCCCGCCACACACCGCCAATCAACGCCTGCTGGCGGAACAGGTCCGCATCGTCAAACGTGCCAATCTTCGTTATCGCATTCATGGTCTTTCCTCTGCCCTTTCAGCTCAACGCCGCAAGCACGGCTTGCGTGATTGTTTCAGTCCGGTCCTTGCCTGCGATCGTGCCAATGCCCCGCGCGGTTATGGACTCGATTGCCGACATCACTTCTGCCGCAGCATGCCCCTCGCCCAGATGCTCGAGCATCATCGCACCGGACCAGATCGCGGCGATCGGATTGGCGACACCGAGATGCGCGATGTCGGGCGCCGAACCGTGGACCGGTTCGAACATGGAAGGCGCACTGCGATCGGGATTGATATTGGCGGAGGCGGCGTAACCCAGCCCGCCCTGAATGGCCGCTCCAATATCGGTGAGGATGTCGCCAAACAGGTTCGAGGCGACGATCACGTCGAGGCTTTCCGGCGCCAGCACCATGCGGGCGGCAATGGCGTCGATGTGGTAGTGCGAGACCTCGACATCGGCATAGTCCTTCGCCACCTCACGCGTGACCTCATCCCAGAAAACCATGGAATGCTTTTGGGCGTTGGATTTGGTCACGGATGCGAGCTTCTTGCCGCGCGCCAGCGCCTGTTCGAAACCGAAACGCATGATCCGTTCGACACCGGCACGCGTGAAGATTGACGTCTCAATCGCGACCTCATTGGCCGTGCCGGAATGCACGCGCCCGCCGGCGCCGGAATATTCGCCTTCCGTATTCTCGCGAATGCACAGGATGTCGAAACCATCGGAGCGGAGGGGCCCCTGAACGCCCGGCAACAGCCTGTGCGGCCGTATGTTGGCGTACTGCGTGAACCCTTTCCGGATCGGCAGCAGCAGTCCGTGAAGCGATACTGAGTCGGGTACTTCCGCGGGCCAGCCTACAGCGCCGAGATAGATCGCATCGAATTTTCGGAGTGTCTCGATGCCGTCTGGCGGCATCATTGCGCCGGTTTCCAGGTAGTAGGCGCACGACCATGGGAAGCGTGTGCCATCAAGGGCGAAACCGCCCCGTTTGGCCGCGGCCTGCATCACCTGCCATGCCGCCCCGGTCACGTCCTTGCCGATGCCGTCGCCGGGGATGAGCGCTATGTCATAGGTCTTCATCGATCGAGGTCCTCATTCGCACTAGCGGAACCATAGCGGACCGCGTGCCGCATTTTTCGTCGAGAATGAGCGGCCCGACAGCGTCGAATCGCGTCGGGCCGAACTTGGATAGTCGATTGTTCTGGAACCGCCGCGCGCTCTACTCGGCCGTACCTTGAGCACTGAACTCAGTCGTAAACGCAGACGTAGATCTTGCGCACGGTCTCGATCGTGCGCCAGACACCCACGAAACCGGGCTTCATCACGAAACTGTCGCCGGCGCGGTAAGTCTTGGTCTCGCCGCCCTTCTCCTCGATTTCGATGAGGCCCGAAAGGATATGGCAAAACTCGTAGGTGGTGCCCTTGATCGAATGCGTCTCGCCGGGGGTGGCTTCCCAGACGCCGGTCAGAACCTTCTCACCTTTCGAGGCATCCTGCGCCCAGCTCTTGAAGGATGGAGTGCCGGAAATGAGCCGCTCAGGCAGCGGCAATGCCTCCTTCGGCGTGAAGGCGGGATTTGTGTCAATCGTGGTCAGCAGTGACATGTGGGTCTCCTGGTTAGTAGCCGAGTGTCCGATCGATGAGGCCGATCAGTTCTTCGCCGGCGCGGTGGCGCCGGACGTTGTCGACGGCGGCTTGCGCCGCCGTATGTGGTTGTGTCACCGAGGCAATGTGCGGCGTTATCATCACCTTCGGATGCGACCACAGCGGATGGTCTTCCGGGAGCGGTTCCGGATCAGTGACATCAAGCATCGCCGCGGATACGTGGCCTCTGTCGAGCGCGTCGATCAGCGCGGCCTGGTCGAGTTGCGGACCCCTGCCGACATGCAGCAGGCGCGCCCCTGCTGGCAGCAAGGAGAAGAGTTTTGCATCGAGAATGCCGCTGGTTTCCTGCGTCAGCGGTAGCAGGCAGACGAGAATATCCGTCTGCTTCAGAAAGCGGGGCAACTGATCGGCGCCGTGAAAACAGGTGACTCCCTCTATCCGCTTTTCGCTGCGGCTCCACCCGGCAAGCGGAAACTGGAATGGCTTCAGGCGCTCGATAGCCGCCTGCGCCAGCATGCCAAGACCAAGAAAGCCGACCCGGCGCTCGGCCGCCTGTCGAGCGGCAATCGGCTGCCAGAGGCACCTTTTCTGCTGCTCGAGATAGGCGGGCATCTCCCGGTGGAGCGCCAACACGCCAAGCGCGACGTATTCCTGCATCATGCGGATGATGCCGTCCTCGACCATGCGCACCAGCTTCACATGGCTCGGCACGACGTCCTGCTTGAACTGGTCGACGCCGGCTCCGATCGAAAACAGCACTTCCAGATTGCGATAGCGGGAGATGTCGTCCGGCACCGTCCATGTGATGAGATAGCGCACCTTCTCCGGCTCCATCTCCTCGCCGGAATGGAAGAATTCCAGATCCGGGAGTTCGCGCGCGAAGATCTCGCGGAACACCGCGGCACGCGCCACATCGGAATTGAAAAGGAATGCCATGGAACCCGCCTCTAGTTCACGCCGCGAGACGCGCGCCGAGATCCTCGATCATGCTCTGGCAGGCAGCAAGCTCACCGATCTCGATGTATTCATTGGGACGATGCGCGCGGGAAATTTCGCCAGGGCCGCAAATGATCGCATCGATACCGGCCTGCTGATAAAGTCCGGCCTCGGTGCCGTAACTGACCGCTGTGAGCGGCTCCTGCCCGGTCAGCTCGGTCAGAACGGCCGCCAGCTTGCTCCCATCCGCCGGCGCAAGGGCAGGATAGGAACTCAACTCGTGCCAAGCCACCTCGAAGCCGCTGTCGCGTAGATCGAAAAGCCGTGCTTTGACCGGCTCGAGCAGGGATGCCGGAGAAACGCCCGGCACGGCACGCACCTCGATATCGGCTGTGCAGTGGCCAGCGATGATGTTGACGGCTTGTCCACCGGCGATGACGCCCACCTGCAAGGAAGAATATGGGGGCTCGAAATTGTGATCGAGCGGGCCGCCGGCGAGGGATTGGCCGTATGCCACCGCGTGCGTGATGACGCCGGCCATGGCGTGCACGGCATTGAGGCCGAGATCGGGGCGTGACGAATGACCGGATCGCCCGATCACCTCGAGCCGCGCGGCGGCCTTCCCCTTGTGCGCGCGCACAGGCTGCATCCGGCTCGGCTCGCCGACAATCGCGCCAAGCGGCCTCTCGCATAGGCTCGGCAACGCAGCCAAGAGATGCGGCACACCACGGCACCCCGCCTCTTCGTCATAGGAGAATGCGAAATGAACTGGCTGCCGCAGGTTCATTGCCGCAAGTCCTGGCAGCGCGGCCAATGCGCAGGCGAGAAAGCCCTTCATGTCGGTGGTGCCGCGGCCGTAAAGCCTGCCGCCCTCGCGACGCAGGACGAACGGATCGGAGCTCCATTCCGGCTCGCCGGCCGGCACGACATCCATATGTCCGGAGATGACGTAGCCCCGACCGGCACGCGGGCCGACCGTGACGAACAGGTTGGACCGGTCGCCCTCGGGACCGGGCAGAACCGTCACCGCGGCTCCGGCTGCCTGACAGTAGTCGCGGATCCAATCGACGATCTCACCGTTTGGCGTGCCCACAACTGAGGGAAACGCAATCAGGGTCGCGAGGATTTCTTCCACGTTCATGGCTGTCCGCTCTGCTTGCACACTGTAGGTTGCGACCAGCCTATCCCTGAGCAGCAGTGTTCCCTGCCGAATCGCGTCGTGCTTCGGCTGAAGATTGCGAAAAAACGCCTCGAACCAGCGAAACCTGCTGGCGTTCCCCTGTAATGCTGCTGCAAATGAGGCCTGTCGCAAACATGGCTATCGGCGCCAGGATTTAACACCGCGCGCCCTGGGCATTCGTTGAAAGACATTCGTTGAAGGAGCGGATCGACTGAGATGCAGAGATCAGTACGCCTGAAATCCTTTGAACTGGTCGCGCGAGACATCAATGATGTCGATGTTGATCTGCTGCATGCACTATCGATTTCGGTCCGCTGGCCGCATCGTCCCAAGGACTGGGATTTGTTGCGCCGCGCCGGCCACGGCATCGTCGCCGTTGACGGAATTGGGCGCGTCTTCGGAAGCGCGATGTGGTTTCCCCAAGGGGACGATTTTGCCACCATCGGCCTGGTGATCACGACGCCTCGCGCACAGGCGCAGGGAGGCGGCCGATGGCTCATGGACCAGGTCCTCGAGCAGTGCGGGGATCGCAATCTGGCCCTGAATGCCACCCATGCCGCCTATCCTCTGTATGTGTCGCTCGGCTTCACGAACGAGGCGATCGTCTACATGCGCCAGGGCGAGATCCCACAAAAACTCCCGCCAATGCCAGCTCCGGATGGTGAATTAAGTGATCTGCCCAGCGGCGGACTTCGCGAGATCACCGAACTGGACGCGCGCGCATTCGGGACCAACCGTGCAAGGCTGCTTGCGTTGCTCTCGGAGGATGCCTCGATCGCCACTTTGAGTCGCGGCGGCGAGGTCGTTGGCTATTCCATGTGTCGCGAGTTCGGGCGCGGCCATGTGATTGGTCCCACAATAGCCCGAAACGACCAGGACGCGGTCCACCTCACAGCCGTCCATCTGAAGAAGCTGGCAGGTCGATTCGCCCGCGTCGATACGCGCGAGAAGGATGGCGTGTTTGCCGAGTTTCTGCAGCAGAGCGGCCTCGGCATTGCCGAGACCGTGACGACGATGTCCAAAGGCCGCCGCTTTCTGAACCGCGAAAGCAACGCGCCCTGGGTCTATGGATTGGCCAGCCACGCCTGGAGCTGAATGCAAGCACGCTGTCGCCGATGCCGCAGGGCCGCTCCGGTCCCGTCAACGCTCTCACAACGACTCCAGCGCCCTGGACATGCGTTCGAGCCCTCTCCGCAACAGCGGACGAGGGCAACCGACATTGAGGCGAATGAAGCCTTCACCGCCGGGTCCATAGACGCGCCCGTCGTACAAATTGACTCCGGCTCGGTCGACGAAAAACCGTTGAACGCCTCCGACCTTCCGATCGAGCCCGCGCGCATCCAGCCACACCAGGAAGGAAGCGTCCGGCCGCATCGGTGTGATGCCCGGCAGGCGATCCTCGGCGAACTTGAGGACGAAATCGACATTACCGCCGATGTAGCGCGTCAGCTGATCCAGCCACGGCGCGCCGGTGCTGTAGGCGACCTCTAGCGCCAGCCGTCCAAAGAAGTTGGCATTGACCATGAACGATGCCTGCATGGTGGCCAGAAGCGCCTCGCGCCGCTGCTTGTTGGCCACCGACACGGTTGCGGAGGGCACGCCGGCCAGATTGAAGGTCTTCGTTGGAGCCGTGCAGATGAATGACTTTTCCGCGGCATCCTCCGAGAGGGACGAGAAGACGATGTGCGGGCGATCCGACAATCTGATATCGCAATGGATGTCATCAGATATGACAAGGATGCCGTAGCGCTCGCAGATATCGTTCAGCGCCGTCAGTTCCTGGCGCGTCCACACCTTTCCAGCTGGATTGTGCGGATTACACAACAGGAAGGCCTTGGCGCCGGCTGCCAGTTTCGCGAAGTTCTCCAGGTCGAGTTCATATCGGTTATCCTGCAACCTTAGCCTGTTGACCAGCAGCTTCCTGCCGTTCCCCTGAATCACTTCGAAATAGGGCGAGTAAATGGGAGACTGCACAATCACCCCGTCCCCGGGCTTCGTGAAGGTCCGAAGCATCGCGGCTACCGACGGCATGATCGCAGGCGCCGGCAGCAGCGATTCCAGTGCCGGCGACCAGCCGTGCCGACGCGCGAACCATGATTGCACAATCTCGTAGTGACGGGGGTCGCGGCGGGTATAGCCATAGATTCCATGGTCCGCCGCTTCCCGCAGCCGCGCGATGACGGTTTCAGGCGCGCGAAAATCCATGTCCGCGGTCCACAGCGAAAGCAGATCTTCGCCCTTGACCCGAGGCGAGAATTCGTCCCACTGATTGGCCCATTTGACTGACCCAAACTGGTGGCGATCATAGATCCTGTCGAAGTCGATCATTCCAACATTTCTTTCCGCAACCGTCGGTTGCGATGCATCTGCACAAGCCATTGCTTGGTTCCGGTGTGGTTTTCGCCGCTCGCGGCTGCTCGAACTTTTGGCGGGCTATTTGAGAATTTGCGCCACGTGCCTCGCTGCTGAAACTGCCTGTCGCATATTCCGCTTCCTAGCTCTTGTGGCCGCGCGCCAACGCGCGCTCCATCGAGTGCGAGTACCGGGACATTCCGAAGCAGAAGATCCAGTAGACCAGCCCGGCGAAGAGATAGCCGGTCGAAGAGATCGTCGGCCCAGCCCAGTTCGGGTCGACTCGCGCCGTTTCGACGGCTCTCAGGAAGTCCGCAATGCCGACGATCGCTACCAGCGTCGTGTCCTTGAACAGCCCGATGAAGGTAGAGACGATGCCTGGGATAACGATAGTGAGCGCCTGCGGCAGGATGATCAGACGGCTCATGGTGAAGTAGCTGACGCCGAGCGCCTTTGCCGCCTCATATTGCCCCTTGGGGATCGCTTGAAGGCCGGCGCGCACCACCTCGGCCATGTAGGCGGACGAGAACAGCGCTATCGCAATCAGCGGACGCAGCAGCCGATCGGGCGTCAGATAGTCGGGGACGAAGAGCGGCATCATGAAATTCGCCATGAACAGCACCGTGATGAACGGCACGCCCCTGACGACCTCGATGAAGATCACACACACTGCCCTGACGAAGGGAAGCTCCGATCGTCGGCCAAGCGCGAGAAGCACACCGAGCGGCAGCGAGAAGACGATGCCCACGATCGACATGAGCAGCGTGATAAGCAGACCTCCCCACAAGACGGTATCGATGACCGGCAGATCGAGCGACGCGACACCGCGCAACAACGCGAAGGCGACGACCGGGTAGGCAACAAAGAACAGCAACGCCGCCACGTTGCGCCGCGGCGCCCGTTTCCACAGCAGCCAGGCGATCAGCACGGCGCCGATCGCCAGCGTCAGGTCCACCCGCCAGCGCTCGGAAACCGGATATGCCCCGTAACGGAGATAGTCGAATTTCTCCACGATGAACGGCCAACACGCGCCCTCAGGGTTGGCGCGGCATTCTTCCTGTCCGCCGGCCCAGACTGCATCCAAGACTGCAAAACTCGCGAACTGATACAAAAGCCATGCGGCGAGAACTGTGAAGCAGATCGTCAGCACGCCGGAGAACGGCGTCGAGAACAGGTTCTTTCTGATCCAGGTCGCCGGGCTCGGCCGGATTCCACAAGGCGGCGCCATAGGCGGCAGAAGCGGAGCGCTAACGAGGTGCGGATGCAGGGACTGGCCGCTCATGCATCACCTCTCGACGATCGCGAAACGTTGATTGAACGCGTTCATGGTCATCGACATGACGAGGGAGATCGCGAGGTAGACCGACAGCGTAATCGCCATCACCTGGACGGCGGCGCCAGTCTGGTTGAGCACCGTTCCCGCGAAAATCTGAACGAGATCGGGGTAGCCGATAAACACGGCGAGTGAGGAATTCTTCGTGAGATTCAGGTACTGGCTGGTCAGGGGCGGTATGATGATGCGCAGTGCCTGCGGAACAATGACCAGGCGAAGCGTTTTGCCCGGCGCAAGCCCGAGCGCATGGGCGGCTTCGGTCTGGCCTTTCGGCACAGCCTGGATCCCGCTGCGGACAATTTCCGCGATAAAGGAAGCGGTGTAGACGGACAGACCGATCAGAAGAGCCGCGAACTCCGGATAAAGCTGGTGTCCACCCCGGTAATTGAACCCTTTCAACTCTGGCGTCACGAACGACACCGGCGAACCGACCAGGAGGAAGACGATCAGAGGCAGTCCGATCAAGGCAGCGAGGCTGACCCAAAGCACGGGCAGCTGCTTTCCGGTGCGGTTCTGTGCGCGCCTGGCATAGGACCAAAAAGCGACGCAGAAGATGCTGGCCGCCAGGAACGCGAGTCCCACGGTACCTGCTCCTGCGTAGAGCTGGATTTCCGGAATGATGAGACCGCGATTGTTCAGATAGATGCGGCCGGGGAGTTCGATCGACGCCCTCGGCGCAGGCAGCGCTTTCAGGACTGCATTGTACCAGAACAAAAGCTGCAGCAATAACGGGATGTTGCGTATGATCTCGACATACGAAGCCGCGACCTTTGAAACGATCCAGTTCGGTGACAGACGGGCAATGCCGACGACAAAGCCCAAGACTGTGGCCAACACGATCCCAAGCAAGCTCACATAGAGGGTGTTGACCACACCCACCCAGAACGCTTGGCCGTAGGTAGAGAGCGTGTCGTAGGGGATCAGCGTCTGATTGATGTCGAAGCCGGCGGCCTCGTTCCAGAAGCCGAAAGACAGCGGAATCCCGCGTGCCCTCATGTTCGACGCAGTCTGAACGGCAATGCCCACGGCCAATGCCAGCAGGCTGCCCGCTAGCAAAAGTTGATAGATGATGCCCCGGACCTTGGCGTCGTGCAGGGACAAGCTCCTGCGCGAGGGCGCGGCGAGCAGCACATCGGACATGACCCTGTTCCTGTGTTGGTGCAGAACTAATGCATGTCGCGCAAAAGTGCGCAGCGGTTTTGCGATAACGACATGCATAAACAAGAACTTAAAGCGTGTCGCATGACTCCATTCAACCCCGACGCGCTTTAAGACGCCGGCGCAATCGCCGGCGGCTTGTGACCGACCCGGCCTAGCGGATCGGCGGGGCGTACTGGAGACCGCCCTGATTCCAAAGAGCGTTCAGGCCGCGCTCCATCTTGAGCGGCGAGGCCTTGCCGATATTGCGATCGAACACTTCGCCATAGTTGCCGACCTGCTTGATAACGTCCACGGACCAGGTATCGCCAAGCCCGAGATCCTCTCCGAGGCTGCCCTCCGCTCCAAGCAGCCGGCGAATGTTCGGGTTGTCCGATGACTTCATTTCATCGACATTCTGCGAGGTTACTCCCAATTCTTCGGCAGCGACCATGACAAGGAGCGCCCATTTGGCCACGTTGAGCCAATGATCATCGCCCTGCCGCACGGCAGGCCCAAGTGGCTCCTTGGAGATAAGTTCGGGAAGCACGACGCTGTCGTCGGCCTTCGCCATGCGCTGGCGCGACGCATTCAAGGTGGACGTGTCGGCCGAGAGGACGTCGCAGCGACCTTCGTCGTAGGCCTTTACCACGGCTTCTTCGTCGGCAAACCCGACGGTCGAGTATGTCATCGAATGCGAGCGGAAGTAATCGGCGAGATTCAACTCGGTCGTCGTGCCCTGAGTGACGCAGATGGACGCGCCATCCAGATCTTTGGCCGAACCGATGTTCTCCGATTTGCGGACCATGAAGCCCTGGCCATCGTAGAAATACGTGCCCGCAAAAAGTATTCCGAGAGACGTGTCGCGGGATGACGTCCAGGTTGCGTTATGTGCGAGTATATCGATCTCGCCCGACTGAAGCGCGGTGAACCGGTCCTTCGGCGTAAGCGGAATGAACCTTACCTTCTGCGCATCGCCCAGAACCGCTGCTGCAACAGCGCGACAATAGTCGACCACGAACCCGGTCCATTTGCCCTCATTGTCTGGAAGGCTAAATCCGGCCGTCGCTGAGTTGGTTCCGCAGGTCAGAACTCCGTTCTTCTTGACGTTTTCGATCGTCGCGGCGGACGCGTTGGATACAACGAGCCCTACCGCTGCTCCGACCAGACCCTTGAGAATTGCTTGCATCTTGGTTCCCTTATTTTTTTGTGGAGCACCAAGGTTGCGCAGGCCTCATTATTGGTCAAATTCATTCTCGTCATGATGACTATGAGGTCTACTCATACAGTGGCTGCACTCGTAATGGTTTCAGCCGTGTGTCTCCTGTTTATTTCTTCTGTTCTCTCTCAGAAACAATTTCTCTCTTTTTAATCTGTGACTCAGAGTAGATGTTTGAGAGAACTTCTTTGAGCCAGATCGTCCCTGGGTCCGTGGCCATTTGCGGATGAAGGAGCAACCACGCGCTCACATTCGGGATCGGCAGCGGCGGCGAAAGGAGAGTCACTTCACTCGCTTTATCAAGGATTTGGAGGATTCCGTCACCACAATGAGCAACAAGTTCGGTGCCTCGCAAGACCCACGGAAGTGCCAGATAATTCGATATCGTCGCGACCACGTTCCGCCGCAAACCAAGCTCCTTGAGCGCGGCATCCGCAAGTCCGCTGGAAACACCATCGGCGGAAACCTGCAAGTGAGACGCTGACAGGTATGTCTCCAATGACATCGCCGAACTTGCGATTTGGCTGCCGCTCCAAACTGCGCAGAAGAGACGATCCTGGCCCAGTTCGATCTTCAAAAGGCTTGGGTCATCCTTGATCACTGCTCCAGTCAATGCACAGTCGATCTGTCGAAGATGAACCGAGGACGGGATATCGAGCCCGTTCGCTGGAATAATATTCAACGTGGCACCGCGCGCCTGCCTGGAAAACTCCCGCAGAAGACGTGGTATGATTATCATCGCATGGTAGTCGGTGAGCCCGACACGAAAGTTCCGCCGAGTGGTTGCGGGATCGAAAGTTTGATGGCGATCAATCGAGGCTCGAATCGTTGCCAATCCGGCCGAAATGTCTGGCAGAAGCTCGACCGCCCGCGGGGTCGGCCTCATAGCGCCTCCATCGCGCGTGAACAGCCTGTCGCCGAAAAGGTGCCGCAGCCTGGATAAGGAATGGCTGATCGCAGATTGCGTTCTTCCCAATTCGCATGCCGTACGCGTGACGCTTCTTTCGCGCATCATCACGTCGAACACGCGCAGCAAATTCAGGTCGAGGTCATCGAAACTCATGAGCCGAACAGGCCTTGGTTTTTCATCATGAGGCGAGAACGTCCACGTGGCGTTCGAAAAGGAAATCCTCGTTCCGCTTCTGGCGCTGGTCCATCCGTTCAGCCACAACGTTTCCTGAGCCGCTCGAGATCGGGCACATCGACCTGGGTCACTGCGCTGATTGCAATGACTTTCTCCGCACGGAGCCTGGACAATTGACGCGAGACGGTCTCGATCGTCAGCCCGAGGAAATCGGCAATGTCACCGCGCGTGAGAGGCAGAAGAAACTTGCGGCCCTTCTGTTCGCTGTCCGCTGAGGGATCGAGGTGCTTGGCGATGAGATAAAGGAAGCTGGCGACCTTCTCGGCAGCTGTCTTTCTCCCCAGCGTGACCATCCATTCGCGGGCTTCATCGAGTTCCCTGAGCGTCTGCTCCATTAGCCGACGCTCCAGCTTGGGATTCGCCGCAATCAACCGTTCCAGACCACTCTTCGACACGCGGCAGAGATCGATGGCGGACGCAGCTTCGGCAGTTACGGCACTGTCCGGCGCGAAAAGTCGCCCGAGGAAATCCGGGGCGAACTGCAGGCCGACGATCTGCTGGCGGCCGTCTTCCAGCACCTTGGTCAGCTTGACCACGCCCCGCATTACATTCGCATAGGACTCGACGGGCATGCCCTCCGCGGCGAGTTCCTCTCCGGCAGAATGCCGCGCCAGGCGCGTGTGACGAGAAAGCGCAACAAGCTCGGCCGAATCGAGCACGCCGCACATTCCCTTGTGCCGAGCCTCGCAGCTCCGGCAAAGCACAGGAATATCGGAGTTGTGTATGTCCTTGCGGTTCGTGTCCATGGCTCTGTCGGGAATATCGGACACTCCGGCGCCGAATGCCAGCGTCGCGTACACAAGGTTCGCATATTGCCGCAGACGCAGCCGATCCAGAAACGCGTCCGCACGTTTGATCCATGTCAAGAGAGCTCCGGCCGTTGCCGGATAACGCTGGCGCAAGGGAGGCGCCTGGTTCTTCTGGGCAATTGACAGAGGGTTCGATCGAAGCGGAGATAGCGCTGCCAACGCAACCCCGACGTAACACGTACCTGATCCAGGAACTGAAAGGCCTGATCCAGGAACTGAAAGGAAAGAGTCGGGATTTGGGAGGATAGCATGGGCGAGGCTCTAGCCGGTCATCATGCCGATCGGATACAGGCCGCAATCATTTCAGATGCCGCGGCGAAGTCGGCGCTGGTCGCTTCATGGCGACGCTCATCCAATTTGCATAAGCTCGATCCAACCGATCCCAAACCGCCGCGATACCTGACCCAGGCCGAATTTATCGACGCCAGGCAACGGATCGAACCGCTGATCCGAGCTGCCCAATCAAGCCTCGACAGACTCTACCTGGCGGTGGGAGGTGTTGGATGCTGCGTGCTTCTCGCCGACCAAGAGGGCGTGCCAATCGAACGACGCGGTGCACCTGCGGATGACGAGACGTTTCACAACTGGGGGTTGTGGACAGGCTCGGTCTGGAACGAGGAGAGCGAGGGCACCAACGGCATCGGCACCTGTCTTGTCGAGCAGCGCGTGCTGACGATCCATCGCGACCAGCATTTTCACACGCGCAACACTGCGCTGAGCTGCATCACCGCGCCCATCTACGATCACGAAGGAGACCTAGTCGCCGCCCTCGACGTGTCTTCCTGCCGGGCAGATCTAACCGAAGCCTTCGCCAATCTTATTTCGGTGGCTGTGGTCGACGCCGCACGACGCATCGAGGCGGAGAACTTCAAGATGGCATTCCCGAAGGCGCGCATTCTGCTCGCGCCAATAACCCACAAAGGTTCGGGCGGACTGATCGCGGTCGATGCGGACGACCTTGTGGTCGGCGCGACCCGCTTAGCGCGATTGGCGCTGGGGATCACGCAAAAGAGCCTTCGGAAGCCGCTCCCCGCGGCCGATCTGCTTGGCGGGGCGAGGAAGGTCACCGAAGTCCTCGCCGAGGCGGAGCGCGGGGCTCTGCAACGGGTGCTGGCCCGGACAGATGGAAATATCTCGGCCGCGGCCGCGGCGCTTGGGATCAGCCGTGCGACGCTCCACCGGAAGCTCAACCGCCTCGATCTCCATAGATCGCACTGATCTTTTCGAATCCCGGCACGACTGTCGCAGTTCTGCGACACCTCCTGCGGGTCCACTGTTCTCACCCTCGTGACAGCGAGCGGGCAGATGCGGCAAGACTTTCCACCGAAGCGCCGCATCCCGCGGCGTTGTTTCGGGAGGTATATCATGAACAAGGTTGAATTCTCACGCTCCGTCAAGGCGCCCTTCGACAAGCGTTATGGCAATTTCATTGGCGGCAAATGGACCGAGCCGCTTTCCGGCAAGTATTTCGAGAACTTCTCGCCGGTAAACGGTCAGCTTCTCTGCGAAGTCACCCGTTCCGACTCCAGGGACATCGAGGCCGCGCTCGACGCGGCCCATGCGGCCAAGGACGCATGGGGCCGCACCAGCCCGGCCGAGCGCGCCTTGATTCTCAATCGCATTGCTGATCGCATGGAGGAGAACCTCGATCTCCTCGCGCGCGCCGAGACCTGGGACAACGGCAAGCCGATCCGTGAGACGACCGCCGCCGACCTGCCGCTGGCCATCGATCACTTCCGCTACTTCGCCGGCGCGATCCGCGCCCAGGAGGGCAGCCTCTCCGAGATCGACCACGACACCGTTGCCTATCACTTCCACGAACCGTTGGGCGTCGTCGGCCAGATCATCCCGTGGAACTTCCCGCTGCTCATGGCGGTATGGAAACTGGCCCCCGCGATCGCGGCCGGCAACTGCGTGGTTCTGAAACCCGCAGAGCAGACCCCGGCGGCGATCATGCTCTGGGCGGACCTCATCGGCGACCTGCTGCCGCCGGGCGTGCTCAACATCGTCAACGGCTTCGGCCTCGAGGCAGGCAAGCCGCTCGCCTCCTCCAACCGGATCGCCAAGATCGCTTTCACAGGCGAGACGACCACTGGCCGGCTGATCATGCAGTACGCCAGCCAGAACCTTATCCCGGTAACGCTCGAACTCGGCGGCAAGTCGCCCAACATCTTCTTCCAGGACGTCACCGCCGAGGACGACGATTTCTTCGACAAGGCGATCGAGGGTTTCGTCATGTTCGCACTCAACCAGGGCGAGGTTTGTACCTGCCCGAGCCGGGCGCTGATCCACGAAAAGATCTACGACCGCTTCATGGAGCGGGCGCTGAAGCGCGTCGAGGCGATCGTCCAGGGCGACCCGCTGGATCCGGCGACGATGATCGGCGCGCAGGCCTCGTCCGAGCAGCTCGAGAAGATCCTGTCCTACATCGACATCGGCAAGCAGGAGGGCGCCGAAGTACTCACCGGCGGCGCGCGCAACGAGCTGCCGGGCGATCTCGCCGGCGGCTATTATGTCAAGCCGACAGTGTTCAAGGGCCACAACAAAATGCGCATCTTCCAGGAGGAGATCTTCGGGCCGGTGGTTTCGGTGACAACCTTCAAGGACGACGACGAGGCGTTGTCGATCGCCAACGACACGCTCTACGGCCTCGGCGCCGGCATCTGGAGTCGCGACGCCAACCGGCTCTACCGCTTCGGGCGGGCGATCCAGGCGGGCCGCGTCTGGACCAACTGCTACCACGCCTACCCGGCGCACGCGGCGTTTGGCGGCTACAAGCAGTCCGGCATCGGCCGCGAGACCCACAAGATGATGCTCGACCACTACCAGCAGACCAAGAACATGCTGGTCAGCTACAGCCCGAAGAAGCTCGGCTTCTTCTGAGGACTGCCTCACGGGGCGCGGGACGTTCCCGCGCTTCGCGTTCCGGAGGGAGGATGGAATGCACGACAAGGTGAGCGCCACGCCAGCGGCGCTGGAGCTCCTGGCTATGATCATCGCCGAGCATGGGCCGGTGCTGTTCCACCAGTCGGGCGGCTGCTGCGACGGTTCCTCGCCAATGTGCTACCCCGTGGGTGATTTCGCTCTGGGGGACAGCGACATATTGCTCGGCGAGATCGGCGGCGCGCCGTTTTACATCGGCGCGGCGCAATACGACGCGTGGAAGCACACCAACCTCGTCATCGATGCTGTGCCCGGACGCGGTGGCATGTTCTCACTCGATAACGGCCGCGAGAGACGGTTCCTGACGCGGTCCACGGTGTGCCCCATGGGGATCTGATTTCGAGTATCAGCGGACGTCTATCTGGCGCGCCCTCGCGCCCTCAAGCTGGTTCATGTCTGCGCCGTTGCTTCACGAAATCGACAAAAAAGCACGAAGCCCGGCCGGCGTCAGACGCCTCGATAGCGAGAAGCGTAATTCTTGAACCCTCGCCTGCCAAGGCAGCAACGCGATAAAACGGCTCGTCGAAAGCGGCTGTCCTCTGGCAGGCGGCCAAGCTCAACCGCTTGAGCACCTCCGGTTCTACTCGAGCGCATCACCGATATCGCCGCAGCCTGCCATCCCGCACTCGTCCGGCGTGCCGTGGTGGAGGCGGTAGTCGCAACGCCCGTCGCGAAACGATCGTATGAACGCGTTGATCTTCCCATCGATCCGGAGAACCCGATTTTGAGGGGCTCACGGCCAGCGTTGAACACGAGTATTGTTATTCGGGTCTGCTATACGCGCCGATATGCGACACCTACGCTTCTGCGCAGATTGGGCCGCTTTGATCTCGATCAAGCTGAAAAGAAGGCCCAAAGGTAGAGTTCAGGCCAAGGCCGCGTCCCGGCGTGTCTGTGGACTGGACGCGCCAAGCGCGAGCGTTCCTTGGGCGGAACAGGCAACAGAGGACAAGAAGGCGATGTACAAGCACATCCTGATTTCGACGGACGGCTCCGACGTCGCGCAGAGGGGCGTCGACCATGGGCTTTCGCTTGCCAAGAGCCTCGACGCGAAGGTGACCGTCATCACGGTCACCGAGCCTTTCCCCTTCCATGCGAGCGCGGCCGGCGGCGGCTGGGTCCCGCTTCCCGGGGATATCTCGGGGTATGAAGAGGGGCAGAAGAAGGCTGCGGAGAAACTCCTGGCGACGGTGCGGGAATCGGCCGCCAGGATCGGCGTCAGCGTGGACGTGCTGCACGTGCCCGACGCGAGGCCAGCGGAAGCTATCGTCGAGGCGGCGAAGGCCCAAGAATGCAGCCTGATCGTCATGGCCTCGCACGGCCGGCGCGGCCTCGGGCGCCTGCTGCTGGGCAGCCAGACCTCGGAAGTGCTGGCCCATAGCCCCGTTCCAGTCCTCGTCGTACGCTGAGCGGGATGGAGGAAATTCCTGTCCTGAAGGACTACATCGAATGAAGCTTCGCGCTCTTGTGCCCCTACTCACCTATCCGGAACCCCACACGACGGCAGTCGTAGCCAATGCTGCGGCGGTGACGGATCTGCTTGGCGCGGACCTCCACGCGCTGGTGCTAGAAGCTGACATTCCAGAGGTTTCGAACGCGTTCTCCCGCATGCTCATGAATCTGCCGGAAATGATCCGCAACGCCGAGAAACTCAGCGCGAGCAACGGCGCGGAACTGCTGGCCGCGGCCAGGGTTGAGGCGGAAGCCAGAAGCCTGAATCTGACGACTTCCGTGGAGAGGACGCAGGTCGCGCTGCTTGGCGAGGCGGCCGCTCGCCATGCCCGCTATTTCGACATGGCGCTTGTCGGGTGGAACTCCGACAACCCCGGTATCCGCGCTTTGGCGGAGGCCGTTGTCTTCAGCTCCGGCCGCCCGACGATCCTTCTGCCCGATCAGGCGCCGCCCGCCAGTTTTAGCCGGGTGTCGATCGCATGGGATGGCACGCGCGTCGCAGCCCGCGCCGTGTCAGACGCCAGGTTTGTTCTGGAGCGCGCCGTGGAGATCAAGGTTGTCACCGTCACAGACGAAAAGTCAATCGACGAGGCAGATGCGGGGGAGCGGCTCGCGGGAAGTCTGCGCGAAGCCGGGCTGAAAGCCACCTTCTCGGCAGTGCGCGCGGAGGACTGCCCGATTGCAGAAACCCTGCAGCGCCACGCTGCCGGCCTAGGTTCGGATCTGCTGGTGATGGGAGGCTAGGGTCACTCACGGCTCAGGGATTTCGTTCTCGGCGGCGCGACCGAAGGCGTCTTGGCGGACCTGAGGATGCCAGTGCTGCTTTCGCATTGACCGCCCTGCTGATGATGGATGCTTACCTTGCCTGATGCGCGGTGGCCGATTCTCTCGTTGAGAGGAGTGCTCCTCGGCGTGGCGCTCAGCGGACTCATGGTCGGCATTACTGGATGGGCGTCCGGCGCAGGCTGGCATCCCTGGCCGTGGGCCGTCGCGACCGCGTTGGTGCTGGCGGCCCTCGCCGTCGAGATCGTCCGCAGTCTGTCGCGCGGCGAAGTCGGGCTTGACCTGGTCGCCGCGCTATCGATGTCGGCCGCGCTCGCGTTCGGCGAGATGCTAGCGGGCAACGTCGTCGCGCTGATGTACGCGGGTGGCCAGTTTCTCGAAGGCTATGCGGCCGGCCGCGCACGCAGGGAGATGACCGCCCTACTCGGTCGCGTGGCCCACAGCGCCATGCGGTACGGCAATGACGGGCTCGACGAAGTCCTCATCCAGGCTATCGTTCCAGGCGACCGGCTCCTCGTTCGCCGCGGCGAAGTGATCCCCGTCGACGGCAGCCTTGCGTCACCTTCTGCCGTCCTGGACGAGTCCGCCTTGACCGGAGAGAGCCTGCCACGCACGAAGTTGCTGGGTGACGAAGTCCTGAGCGGAGCAACCAATGCTGGCGATGCCTTCGATCTCCTTGCGGACAGACCCGCGGCCGAAAGCACCTACGCCAACATCGTCCGGCTTGTAACCAAGGCACAGGAAGGCAAGCCTCCCAGCGTGCGTGCGGCGGATCGCTACGCGGTCTGGTTCCTGCTGCTGACGGTCTTGGCGGCAGGAACTGCCTGGGCCATCTCCGGCGACCCTGTCAGAGTGCTGGCTGTGTTGGTGGTCGCAACGCCGTGCCCGCTCATCCTCGCCCTGCCCGTCGCCATCATCTCCGGCATGTCGCGCGCCGCCAAGCTCGGCGTTCTCGTCAAGGACGGCGGGGCTCTCGAGACCCTTGCGAAGGTCAAGACGGTTATCCTCGACAAAACCGGAACCCTGACGTTCGGTCAAGCCGAGGTGGTCGACGTACGCACCGTCGGGACCTGGTTACCTGACGAGGTCCTGCGGCTCGCCGCCTCGCTCGACCAGGCGTCCGGCCACGTCACGGCAGCGGCGCTGGTGGCGGACGCACGCCGGAAGGGGCTCCCGCTCTCTGCGCCGACGGACGTCAGCGAGGTCGCCGGAACCGGAATCAAAGGGATTGTCGAAAGACGCAGGCTGGTTATCGGCGGCAGCCGCTTCGTCAGGGACGCGATCACGCAGGGCGATCCCCATGGGTTGCGGGAAGGTCTTCCCTGGGGAAGCGCCGTGGTGGCCGTCGGCGTAGACGGCGTCCTGGCCGGGATCATCGCCATGGCTGACGCGATCAGGCCGGAGGCGCCCGCCATGCTCCGGGCGCTGGAGAAGGCTGGGATCGACCGCGTCGTGATCGCCTCCGGCGATCGCCAGGATGTGGTCGACGCCGTGGCTGCCCGGCTCGGGATAGCCAAGGCGGATGGCGAACTGGATCCGGCGCAGAAGGTCGAAGTCGTGACCAGGGAACGCATGCGCGCTCCCGTGCTCATGGCTGGAGACGGCGTGAATGACGCTCCCGCGTTGGCGAGCGCCGACGTGGGCGTGGCGTTGGGCGCGCGCGGCTCCGCCGCCTCGTCGGAAAGCGCCGGAGTCGTCATTCTCGTCGACCGCATCGACAGCCTGGCGTCCGCGGTAGAGGTCGCGCATCGGACCCGCCAAATCGCAACGCAAAGCGTGGTCGCCGGCCTCGGCCTCTCCGTCGTCGGGATGGCTGTGGCTGCGCTCGGCTATCTCCCGCCTGTGGCTGGCGCACTCGTGCAGGAGGGCATAGACGTAGCGGTGATCCTCAACGCCCTGCGTGCCCTCCGGTGATGTTCCGGACTCCTGAGCCACTCGGCCCCAGATTTCCCGCGTTCAGGCGTTTCAGTGCCCCGCGTGTTCGCCGTGAAGCAGTTCCAGACCGGGCGCCGGTCGCTCCAGGTCATGAGCTGTCTGGCCCTCGGCCGCAGCCTGGGTCCATTCTGCCCTGTCCGTGCCGCAGACCTGGATCACCGGGAAATAGATCGTTTCGCCCGCCGGGAGGCTTGCGTCGAGAGTCGCCCTGAAGACGAACTCATCATCGTACTCGTCGTCCGCCACGCTTCCGCCGCTCCAGGATAGCTCGGTAACGCCTTCGGCCACCTTCTTGCCGTGCAGATCGTACTCTGCCTTGTACCCCGTCACCGTCTTTTCGATCGTCCATCCGGCCTTGGGCATCGGCTTGACCGCGATAACGCCTTCCGGGATCCGGACCCGGACCTCGTCCGTGGCCTTGCCGTCGCAACCGTGCGGAATCCTTAGAACCGCCTTGTAGGTCGTGCCGACGGCAGCCTGGGCGTTTTCGAACGAAACATGCGCATGGGCCGGTCCGGCCACGATCGCAGCGACCGCCGCAACTATAAGAGGCCTGTACATCTGACTGTCTCCTTTCTTCTCCAGGTCGAATGACCTCTCCAGGTCGAATGACACTCGAGTTGCGCGACGGGTTGTTCCGCACGCTTATGGAGCCACTGCATAGCCGCGTTGGCCGTCAGCTATTTGCGCTGCAGCAAACTCCGCAGATACGCCTTCAGGTCGCTCCCCCGAAAATCCATCGGGAGTTTGTTCCAGGACAAACTCCTCTGTCATGGCGGGCGTAGAAGTCGCTCATCGACAACGATGGATCACAAGGAGAACCGAGATGTTCACGCGTCGCCAGGCACTGATGGGAGCAGCGGCCGCCGCCATGCTGGCCGCGATGCCTTCAATGACCGCTTTCGCGAACGAGACCGAGATCGCCGCGCTGCCGCGCGAGCAGGTCACACTCGTCGCACCGCCCTTCGTGCATGCGCACGAACAGGTGGCCAAGAGCGGTCCGAAGGTGGTCGAGTTCACGATGACCATCGAGGAAAAGCCCGTCACTATCGATGACGAAGGCACCGTGCTGCAGGGCATGACCTTCAACGGCTCGATCCCCGGCCCGATGATGGTCGTCCATGAAGGCGATTACGTCGAGTTGAACCTGGTCAACCCCGGCAGCAACTCGATGCCCCACAACATCGACTTCCACGCCGCCACCGGCGCGCTCGGCGGCGGAGCCCTCACGCTCATCAATCCCGGGGAACAGGTGAAGCTGCGTTTCAAGGCAACCCGAACCGGAACCTTCGTCTACCACTGCGCGCCCGAAGGCCCGATGATCCCGTGGCACGTCGTGTCCGGCATGAGCGGGACGATCATGATCTTGCCCCGCAACGGCCTGAAGAACGAGAAGGGCGAGCCGCTCACCTACGACAAGGTCTTCTACATCGGCGAGAACGATTTTTACGTTCCGCGCGACGAGGACGGCAACTTCAAGTCCTACGAGAGCCACGGCGACAGCTACGCCGACACGCTGGAGGTGATGAAACGTCTCGTCCCGTCCCATGTCGTTTTCAACGGCGCCAAGGGCGCCCTGACGGGCGACAACGCCATGAAGACAAAGGTCGGCGAGACGGTCCTGATCGTCCACTCGCAGGCCAACCGCGACACCCGGCCCCACCTGATCGGCGGCCATGGCGACTACGTCTGGGAAGAGGGCAAATTCGCCAACCCGCCCGCCAAGGACCTGGAGACCTGGTTCATCCGCGGCGGATCGGCGGGAGCCGCGCTCTACACCTTCCTCCAGCCGGGCGTCTACGCCTACGTCAACCACAACCTGATCGAAGCGGTCGAACTCGGAGCGACGGCCCACTTCGTCGTCGAGGGCGAATGGAGCGACGACCTGATGAAGCAGGTCGCGGCTCCCGGACCGATCCCGACTCACTGACCGATCAGGCTGGCGGCCCGGACCAAGGGGGATCCGGGCCACGTTCCCATGGAGTATTTCGATGCCCGTCACCATGCTGGAAGCAGCTTTCGGCACCGTCGCCGCGCTGGTCGTGCCGGCGCTCGCCGTCGGATTGCATGCGCCGCCAGGACGGTCGGTTCCGGTCGCGGCAACCGTCGAGATCGGGGAAAGGATCGTGGACTTTCCGGCACCGGGCGAATTCCTGTCGGGCGGTGTTCCTGCAGCGGCGCCATCGAAGCCTATAATGGTCGCCGGCTTCCGGATGATGACGCGGCAGGTCAGCCTCGCCGAGTACGATCTCTGCGTTGCGGCAGGCGCCTGCATGGCCCGACGCGCGCGCTTCTCAGGCAGACGTTCCGGTCACCGGGGTCAACTGGACGGATGCCGACACATATGCTCGCTGGTATTCCGAGGCCACTGGCGAATCCTGGCGGCTTCCGACCGCGCTCGAGGCAGCCGCGGCGGCCGGCGAACGTTTTGGTGGCGAATCCTTCTCCGCAACGGCGGACGACCCCCAAAATCCCGCGGTGCGCTGGATACGGCGATACAAGGAGGAAGCCGCGGCCAGGCACCCCGCGGATCCAGAGCCGAAGCCCGGCGGCCACTACGGGCCCAACACTCTCGGCATCGAGGATTTCGGCGGCAACGTCTGGGAATGGACTTCGAGCTGCTACAGCCGCGTCACGCTCGATGCCAAGAGCGGCCAGCCCGAGACCGTCGTCGAGAACTGCGGCGTGCACGTGCTCGAGGGACGGCACCGGGCCTACATGTCCAATTTCGTTCGCGACGGCAGGAGTGGCGGATGCGCCGTCGGCACGCCGCCGGAGAAACTGGGATTTCGACTTGTTCGCGATGAGCCCTTTTGCGGGCCTGCATGCTGGATCAGCGCGCTCTTCTCCAGCGAAAGTTCCCAATCGTGACACAGAAATCAGACGCGTCGAGAATGCTTGCGGCAGCCTCGTCGCGGTTGCTGGAACTTGCCAACAGGGGCGAAAATTCCTTTGCCGCGGAGTTGCTGCGCCGCCTCGCCGAGGTGGGGCGTGAAGGTATTGCCGTTGAAGTCGACGACACCGCGTCCGATCGAACGGGAACGGTGGATCATGCGTCGAGTCCCGCCAAAAACTTCGCTGAAGCGAAGCGGATGCGCGACGCGATCGACGTCGCATTGGCGCTCCTCGATGAGATATTCGAGTTGGCGCCTCGCGAGCCCAAGCAGGCCGTCGCGAGCGACATCGCAGAGATATTCCGCGAGATCTCCGAGATCGCGGCGCTTGGAGAGAGTGCGGTCAGGAAGGCGATTGAGGAATGAAGAAACGCCGTCGCCCCAAGGAGACTACACCAATGGGTACCGATACTGCGCGACGACCGACGCTCCCGATCGAATCCCTGACGCGGCCGTCGCTGGTCGAACGCATTCGTCAGGGAGTAGCCGGCGCAGCGCTCGAACGTCAATGCGCCAAGGCCGCGAACGGCATGCCAGATTATGTCGGCTTGGAAGGCGATCTGGTCCAGCGCGCTGGCGGGCTCGCGGACGCCAGAAGGATGCGAGACGCCATCGTGCTCGTCCTCGCGCTTCTCGGGGAACTGGACGAACTCATGCCCGACGAGCCTGATCGCTCCGCGTTCCACGAGATCGCGGATCTGTTTCAAGACGTCTCTGAATTCGCGGCGTTCGGGATGGAGGCCGCAAGACAGGCGGCAGGCGGAGGAAACAGCTGATGTCCGCCGCTACCACGCTAACCGACAGGTCCGTGCTGCGCTCGCTGCGCAAGTCCGGCTACGTTTCCCGTGACGGCCGGGGGCGGGTGTCCTCCATGCCGCCGATCCTCCAGTATGGATTCAGGCCGTTCTTCTTCCTCGCCGCGCTCCACGCCGGCGCGGCGATCCCGGCCTGGCTTTGGATCTATTTTTCCGGCCATGCTTTGCCCGGCCCCTTCCCCGGCCTGCACTGGCACGCCCACGAAATGCTGTTCGGCTATCTGCAGGCCGTCCTGGCCGGCTTCGTGCTCACCGCAATCCCGAACTGGACGGGCCGGTTACCGCTGAGCGGCTGGCCCCTCGCGGGCCTGGTGACACTGTGGCTGGCCGGGCGCATAGCTTGTGCCGCCGCCCCCGGCCCGGTCGCTGCCGTCGTCGTTGATATTTCGTTCCCGGTCATGCTTGGCTTCGCGGTCTGGCGCGAGGTGGTGGCGGGGCGCAACTGGAAGAACGCGCCCGTGGCTGTCATGATCACGCTGTTCGGGCTGGCCAACGCACTGGACCACGCGGCCAATTTCGGGTTCGTTCCGCATGGCTTGGGCGTGCGGCTGGCACTGGGCGCGATCGCTATGCTGCTTGCCCTTGTCGGTGGCCGCATCGTTCCAAGTTTCACCCGGAACTGGCTTGTCAAGAATGGCGGGACGCGCCTTCCGGCAAGCTTCGGCGCCTTGGACAAGGCGGCGCTGGCGACGACCGCCGCTGGCGCGGCCGCCTGGGTGGCCGTTCCGGATTCAACTGCCGCAGGAGGCATGCTCGGTCTCTCCGGTGTGCTTCTGGCCGCGCGTCTGGCGCGTTGGCAAGGCCAGCACACCACGCGCGAGCCAATCGTGCTGATCCTCCATATCGGCTACGCCTGGCTCGGCTTCGCACTATTGCTGCTCGGTGGCTCCGTGCTGTTTTCAGGGCTACCGGAAAGCGCCGCTCTGCACGCGCTGACAGCCGGCGCGATCGGCACGATGACGCTCGCCGTAATGACCCGCGCCAGCCTCGGCCACACTGGACGGGAGATCGTCGCGGACCGGACCGTTCTCGCAGCCTACATAGCGGTTACATTGGGAGCTGTCCTGCGGGTCGCGGCGCCGTTGGCAGGAGACTGGCACGCGCACTTACTGATCTGCGGCGGTGCGCTGTGGAGTGCCGCCTTCCTGCTGTTCGCCATTCGCTATGCGCCTGTCCTGTGGGGGCGCAGGGCCAGCGCTTGAGATGGGCGGATACTCCGAGCCTTCGGCCGGCATAGTTCGAGACGTTGGAGCCTCAGAAAAAAGGTATTGAAAAAGCCACTTAAGACGATAGCCTGTTCAGCGGTCTGACGCTTCACAGTATCTGGCCAAGTCCAAGGCACATGGAGTGGTCATGACCCAGGACAGCCCGCAGGCCCTTTCCGACCCTGGACCTTCGCGTTCGAAGACGAGGCGACGAGAGTTGCTGGCCTTTCTCGCACTTGCTTTCGGCATCTGGCCCATCGTCGCTGTCGGCGTCGTCGGTGGCTACGGCTTCCTGGTCTGGATGTATCAGATCGTGTTCGGGCCGCCCGGCCCTCCGGGAGGGTGAAGCAATGCGCGAAAATCCTGCTATCACCCGCAGATCCCTTCTCAAGGGTGGATTTCAGGCTCGGCATCATATTTCGAGCGCCGTCGTCGTCGTGCTGCCGGCGCGAAGGGAAGAATTGAGCAGGCGACTGGCGGAAATGCCTGGCGTGGAGATTCACGCTGGCGAAGGCAGCCGGATCGTCGTCACGATCGAGGGTCCAGGCAGCGGCATGCTCGGCGAGACCCTGACCACTATCTCGATGATGGACGGCGTGATCGCCGCCAACATGGTCTTCGAGCATATCGAGGGACGGGAGGACGAAAGCAAATGACGTCATCCATCAACCGTCGTGATCTGCTGAAGGCGCACGCGGCGTCGCTCGCGGCAGCGTCGGCCGGGATCGTTCTCCCGGCCGCGGCGCAGCCCGTTCCCGGTGGCGTCGAAGCACTGGAGATCAAGTGGTCCAAGGCTCCCTGCCGCTTCTGCGGCACCGGGTGCGGCGTGATGGTCGGCGTGAAAGACGGACGTGTTGTCGCGACACACGGTGACATGCAGGCCGAGGTCAACCGCGGCCTGAACTGCGTCAAGGGCTATTTTCTTTCCAAGATCATGTATGGCGAGGATCGCCTGACAAGGCCGCTGATGCGCAGGCGCGGCGGCGCCTACGACAAGGACGGCGAGTTCGAGCCCGTCTCCTGGGACGAGGCCCTCGACCTGATGGCGCAGAAGTGCAAGGCCGTGCTCCGGGAGAAAGGTCCCGAAGCGGTCGGCATGTTCGGCTCCGGCCAATGGACCGTCTTCGAGGGTTACGCCGCAACCAAGCTGATGCGCGCCGGCTTCCGTTCGAACAATCTCGATCCCAACGCCCGACATTGCATGGCCTCGGCCGCCGTCGCCTTCATGCGCACATTCGGCATGGACGAGCCGATGGGCTGCTACGACGATTTCGAGCACGCCGACGCCTTCGTGCTGTGGGGCTCGAACATGGCCGAGATGCACCCAATCCTGTGGACACGGGTGGCGGACCGCCGGCTCGGCCATCCCCATGTGCGCTGCGCGGTTTTGTCGACCTTCACGCACCGGTCGATGGACCTTGCTGACATCCCGATTGTGTTCAAGCCGGGCACGGATCTGGCGATCCTGAATTACATCGCCAACCACATCATCCTGTCCGGGCGGGTCAACGAAACGTTCGTGCGCGACCACACTGTGTTCATGAGCGGGGCCACCGACATCGGCTACGGGCTGCGGCCGGACAATCCCGTAGAGATGGCTGCCAAGGGTGCGGCGGATCCCGGAAAAACGGAGCCAATCGACTTCGACGCGTTCAAGACGATGATCTCGGACTACACGCTCGAGATGGTCTCGGAACTGTCGGGCGTCGAGCCCGAGTTCCTCGAGGAACTGGCGGAGCTCTATGCCAACCCCGACGTGAAGGTGATGTCGCTGTGGACCATGGGCTTCAACCAGCACGTCCGCGGCGTGTGGGCCAACCAGATGGTCTACAATATCCACCTGTTGACTGGCAAAATCTCGGAGCCTGGCAACAGCCCGTTTTCGCTCACCGGCCAACCGTCGGCCTGCGGCACCGCGCGCGAGGTCGGCACCTTCGCCCACCGCCTCCCCGCCGACATGGTTGTGACCAACCCCGAGCACCGAAAGCACGCCGAGGAGATATGGCGTCTGCCGCACGGCCTCCTGCCGGAGAAGCCCGGCTTCCATGCCGTCCAGCAAGACCGCATGCTGAAGGACGGCAAGCTCAACTTCTACTGGGTCCAGGTCAACAACAACGTTCAGGCCGCACCGAACAATTCGAACGAGACCTATCCGGGCTACCGCAACCCTGACAACTTCATTGTCGTGTCCGATGCCTATCCGACCGTTACCGCGCTCTCGGCGGACGTGATCCTGCCGGCGGCGATGTGGGTGGAAAAGGAAGGAGCATACGGCAATGCCGAGCGCCGCACTCATGTCTGGCACCAACTCGTGGATGCGCCCGGCGAGGCGCGCTCCGATCTTTGGCAGTTGGTCGAATTCTCGAAACGTTTTACCACCGAAGACGTCTGGCCGGCCGACCTCCTGAATGCCAATCCTGACTACAAGGGCAAGACGCTGTTCGACGTGCTGTTCAGGAACGGCATGGTCGACCGCTTCCCATTAGGAGAACTCGACGCCGAGTATGAAAACAGGGAATCGCGCGAATTCGGCTTCTACCTGCAGAAGGGCTTGTTCGAGGAGTATGCCGAATTCGGCCGCGGTCATGGCCACGATCTCGCGCCTTACGACGTCTATCACGAGGTGCGTGGCCTGCGCTGGCCCGTCGTCGACGGCAAGGAGACGAAGTGGCGCTATCGCGAAGGCCTCGACCCCTATGTGAAGCCGGGCGAAGGCGTAAAATTCTATGGCAGACCAGACGGCAAGGCAGTGATCCTCGCTGTGCCTTACGAGCCTCCGGCGGAATCCCCTGACGAGGAATACGACGTCTGGCTGGTAACTGGACGCGTCCTCGAGCATTGGCATTCGGGATCGATGACGATGCGGGTGCCGGAGCTCTACAGGGCGTTTCCCGGCGCGGTCTGCTTCATGAACGCCGACGACGCGCGACGGCGCGGCATCAACCAGGGAGCCGAGGTCCGGGTCGTTTCACGGCGTGGCGAGATCAGGCTCAGGGTCGAAACCCGGGGGCGTAACCGCATGCCGCGCGGCGTGGTGTTCGTGCCCTGGTTCGACGCCAGCAAGCTCATCAACAAGGTGACGCTCGACGCCACTGATCCCATCTCCAAACAGACGGATTTCAAGAAATGCGCGGTCAAGGTCATGCCCGTCTGACGCGCCGCGCGCGCGTCGCACTTGTCGCCGCAGGCCTGCTCGCCGTCGGCACTGCGGCGTTGGCGCAAATGTCGGCCGAGATCGTCCCGCCGCTTACCGGGGCAGCGCAGCCCATGGACGAACTTCCGGCTGATCCGGCGCCCAAGTGGACAGTCGACGATATCAGAAAGATGCGCGCCTATCCCGACCAGCCGCCCGTCATCCCGCACTCGATCGAGGGCTACCAGCTTTCGGTCAACACGAACCGCTGCCTGTCGTGCCACAAGCGCGAGTTCACGCAAGGGTCGGGCGCACCGATGATCAGCGTCACGCATTACATCACCCGCGAGGGCCAGATGTTGGCCGACGTCTCACCCCGACGCTATTTCTGCACCGCCTGTCATGTGCCGCAGGCCAACACCGCACCGCTCGTCGGCAACACGTTCACCGACATGAGCAAGCTGGGCGTCGGCCACGCGGGAGATGAGTAGCATGTGGTCACGGCTCAAGGCCGCCGCCTTATGGGCCTGGCGCATATTGGCGACGCCCGCCGCGACGCTCAGCCTGGGCTTCCTGACGCTCGGCGGCTTTGTCGGCGGTGTGATGTTCTGGGGTGCGTTCAACACCGCCCTGGAACTGACCAACACCGAGCAGTTTTGCATCTCCTGCCATGAGATGGAGACGAACGTTTACGAGGAGCTCACGCGCACCGTCCACTTCTCGAACCGTTCAGGAGTGAGGGCCTCGTGCCCGGACTGTCACGTCCCGCACGAATGGACCGACAAGATCGCCAGGAAAATGCAGGCTTCCAAAGAGGTCTGGGGCAAGATCTTCGGCACCATCAACACCCGCAGGAAGTTCCTCGAATACAGGCGTGAACTGGCTGAGCACGAATGGGCCCGACTGAAAGCGAACGACAGTCTCGAATGCCGCAACTGTCATTCCTCGGTGGCGATGGACTTGTCCAAGCAAACCGAACGCGCGGCAACGATCCACACACGCTACCTCCTGTCTGGCGAGGCTACCTGCATCGACTGCCACAAAGGCATAGCCCACGAGCTGCCGAACATGGAAGGCGTCGATCCCGGCTGGAAAGTTCCCCCCGAATTTGAGGGAGAGGAACTGCCGGCGGCTTCTGTATTCGATCGCCTGGAAAGGACTGCGCGGTCCCCGCACGGAATGATGTGGAGCTTGGACGACGGCGCGCCTTCCAGATGATCGGGTGGCGGTACACCGCTCCATCCGGGGCTAGAACTCTGTGGGTGTCACGTGCGCCTCGCCCGAACGCTCAGCCACCGATCATTGGGCTTTCCGATGCACCGACGTACCTCGCTGACGATCCAGCCGGCGTCTGTGAGTGCGGACCGCAGGGCAGACTCGCGCCAGTACGTCTCGACGTAGCGCCGAGGCGCTGCAGCGCTGCCGTGTGTGGACACATTCTCGCCATCGCCCTCTCTAACCGAGGCGTGCAGTTGGCCACCGGGCCGGGTCGCCTCGGCAAGCCGTGCAAGCAGCGTGCCGAAATCCTCGCGCGCGACGTGAATCAGGCAGGCACAGGCCCAGATCCCGTCATACGGCGTGCCGGGACGCTGCGGGTCGGCCAGGTCTTCGGTCAGCGGGTCCAACAGGTCGGCCTCGAAGCCACTCTCGCGAAGCAGTTCGACGAAGCCCTTCGAAATGTCGGTGCGCCGGACGCTGATCCCCCGCTTCTCAAGCTCAAGTGCATCTCGCCCGCCACCGCTTCCGATCTCCAGCACCCTGCCAGAGCCACCCAGCTCGGTCACGAACGCATCGATCTCTGTCGCGACCCATTCTGGCATCGCCGCGGCCTCGGCAGCGTACTCCGCCGCGACCGTATCATAGGCCCGCACGGTATCCCGGTCGGTGCTCATCCTGGCGCTCCTCCTTCAAGACAAGAGGACCGATGGCGAGAGGGCCATCAACCCGTTGCGCCCCTTAGACGTTCGGAGTTGGTGACGTCGCGGGCGATTTGCTTCCCAGCCATAACAGAAATTCGATCTGAGACACTACCGGGCAGCCACGCTGATTGACACTTCGAAGCGACGTTTGGTCGGGAGTTGTCAACGAGGGACATTGATCTGAGACAACGACGATTGTGTGCGACGCGCGCATTGTGAGACTTCGATGAGGAGTTCCGCCATGATAATTCGACAACTATCCCTCGCCCAATGCACCGCCCTGATTTCTGAGAACCGGCTCGCGCGGCTCGCCTGCTCGTCCGGTAACCAGCCCTACCTTGTGCCAATCTACTACGCCTACGACGATAGATGCACCTATTCCTTGACTATGCCGGGCCGAAAGCTGGACACCATGCGGGGCAACCCTCAAGTGGCGCTTCTGGTCGAAGAAAAAGGTGAGGCCCGTTCTTGGAAGAGCGTCGTCGCCGAAGGCCGCTTCGAGGAGTTGCCCGACCGCATTGACATCAAACGAGAGCGCGACCGGGCCTGGTCTCTGCTTAGCCAGCACGCCAACTGGTGGGAACCCGGCGCGCTGAAGCCCGTCGTTGCACCGCTCGTCGACCATGCTTCGCACGTCTTCTTTCGAATCCATGTCGAGCGGATGTCCGGGCGGGAGGCCCATGAGAAATGAGGCAAAGCGGCGGATGCGCGTCGACGTCGAGCGTCCAAGCAGCTACTCGACCAGCAGGGCGAACGCTTTCCTGACGGCCGCCAGTGCATTTGGCGCCAGACGCACTGTCAGATCAAGACAAGCAGCGTCATCCGGCGCGGCAGCTGCCACGAAACCAAAACGGGAAGCGTTCAACTCAATAGCAGTCCGTCACGGCCCCCGCGTGAACGGTTCTCTCTGGATCACGTGCGGCGGTGGTGGCGCTTGTAACCTGCGCTGGGAAGGTGGCCCAACGTCCTGGATGTGAAGCTTCGCGGATGGTCACCTTCGCAAGGGATCAGCAACGAGGCTTGGCGCGGCCTCCGGCTCCCAGTCAGTTTTCCAAGAGCCGCCGGTCCTCCTTGGAAAAGGAAGACCGACGGACGAGGTTGGCGAAGCTGTGGCCCGGGTGGCAGCGGCCATATCGCCGCGATGTTTCCTTCCTGATCGCGGGATCGTGGTTCGGCGCGCCTTGGCACCAAGCCTGCCTGTCCGCTCGGTCCATCACTTCCGCCTCCTTGACGCGGCCCCCGCCGTCCGCGCCATTTCGCGTCTGTTGGCCCGCGCTACCTGGCCGCCACGGCCTGGCCGAAGAGTTCGGCGAACACGGCTTTGGCCTTGCCGGTCTGCTTGACGGCCTTCGCTGCGTCGAGGTTGACCGGCTGGCCCACCTCGATCAGGGCGACCATGCCCATTCCGTAGTGCGGCGCACACTTGACGCCGTAGACGCCTTCCTTATCGAGCGTTACCGTGAAGACCTCGTTGAACTTGCTCTTGAAGGCCTCGGCGCCTTCCGGGAGCATGCCTTTGATCGTTTCCACGTTGTGGCCCTTGTCGGTCGGCACGAAGCGAATGGTATCGCCGGGGGCGGCGCTGACGAAGTCGGGTTGGAACACCATCGCACCCTTCTCGCCCTTGTTCAGCATCGTGACCTCGATTTCGGCCGCGCCAGCCGCGCCTGCGATCGCGACGGCCGCGCCTAGCGCCAGCGCTGCGATGAGCTTCTTCATTTTCCTGGTCCTTTCCTGGTATGCGGCTCCAATGCCGTTGAAGGCTTTATTAGTGCGTGTCGCCAACAGGCAGTTTGCGCTGGCGCAAATAGCCGCTAGAAATCGAACAGGAGCGGCGCCCCACAGGAGCAGCGCCCCACAGGAACAGCGCCCCAGACTGGAAGCGAAGACAATGCCTCTCGACAGGTCCCTGATTTCGGGATTGCCCGCGTTTGCCGGCCTCGACGGCAAAGACCTCGATGCTATTCTCTCTCGGGCGCGGTCCTCCCGCTTTCCCAAGGATTTGGAGGTTTTCGGACAAGAGGAGGAGGCCACGTCCTTCTTCCTGCTCCTGTCGGGTCATATCCGCGTCGTCCGCACCTCGCCCGAAGGGCATCAAGTGATCGCTCGATATATCACCGAGGGTGAACTCTTCGGCATCGCCATCGCAATGGGCAGGACGACCTATCCGGCGTCCGCGGTCGCGGCGGTTGATTGCGTCGTCCTCGCCTGGCCCAATTCCGCGTGGGCAGAACTGCAATCGCGTTTCCCGACGTTCGGGGCCAGTGCCTACCGCACGATCGGTTCCCGCCTCCAGGAAACCCAGGCACAGGTCATGGAGATGTCGACCCAGCAGGTCGAGCAGCGCATCGCCCACGCGTTGCTGCGTATCGTCAGCCAGTCCGGACGAAAGACGCCAGAAGGGATCGAGATCGACTTTCCAATTACGCGTCAGGACATCGCGGAGATGACCGGAACGACGCTGCATACGGTCAGCAGGCTGCTCAGCGCCTGGGAAGACCAGGGTATTGTAAGGAGCGGGCGCCAGAAGGTCACCGTGACTGACCCGCATGCGCTCATGCTGGTGTCTGAGAACAGGCGCAAGGGGCCGGCTGCATAGCGCCGCCGTCACGTCGCTGGCATAAACGGGCGCGTTCAATACGAGCTTTGTAGAATGGGAGCAATCGGGGGTTCCGATAAGTTCCTACCGTCGATTCTCGTCGGAAGCCGACTTCTTCGAAAAGGGCGAGGTGAATGTTGGCCAATTCCGGGTCGCGTCGCGCAAAATTTGATCTGGATCAAGTCGCATTCAGCCGCGAGCGGTAATCGACATCAGCCAAACGTTTGGAATTCCAATGATCTCGGTGACGGATCCGCTATTTTGCCAACTGCCTCTCCGGGTGGAGCGTGCCGCATGCGGCGCATGCGGTTCAGAGCGCCGCGACGCCATCACCGAGGAAGGCCGACGGCGCGTTCGCAAGCGGATCGCTGCTTATCGCCTCGAGAAGTTCCTGGGAGAAGGATTCCAGGTCGACCCGATGGGCGTGGCATGCGTCGGCGACCGTATGGAAGATTCCGATCGGACAGCCGATGCAGAGCATTCTGTTGCGGATCATCACCCTTATGGTTGCCGGCCATCGCCGCATGATCTCGTCGACCATCATATCGGGATCGATGGTTTCAGGTTGGTTCACGATAGTCGTCTCCAAAGAAGGCCATCTAAACCGTCCGCCTCGCCCGGAACTTTGCGCAGGCGCAAACAAATGGCGGAACGAGCGGGCTGGGACGAATTGCGCGCTTGCCGTGCGGAAGTCAGGCACCTAAAAGTAGCAGGCACGATACCACTTTGTGTGCTGCGATGAATTCTGCTGTTTACGATCGCGCCCGCCCGCAGGCGGAAATGCCGCTGTCCCACCCGTTGGTCGACCGCGGGTTCATTGCCGCGCTTGTCCGCGATTTCTACGTCCGCGTCAGGTCGGATACTCGCCTCGGACCCATCTTCGCTGCGGAAATCCACGGCGACTGGGAACCGCATCTGGAGAAGATGACCGACTTCTGGTGTTCGGTCATTCTGAAGAATGGCGCGTACAGCGGCCGCCCCGTGCCTGCGCACCTTAAGCTGAAGCAGGTGCGCGAGGAGGATTTCGACATATGGCTCGGTCATTTCCGCAAAACCGTCGAAGAGCGATGCCCGCCTGAGGTAGCCGAAGTGTTCGTCGACCGCGCCGAAAGGATCGCGCGGAGCCTGAAGGTCGCCATGTTTTTCCGGCTTGATCGCCCGACCGCGGGGGCGGCGGGATGATAAACGCGGAAGGGCAGGCTTTTCCCGCCGAGACGACGGCTTTCGTAGCGTGGGCGGGCATGCTCGCGCTGACGTCGCATTTTCGTCTAGCTGACAGCCTGCTAGGGTGGGTTCTTTCTGCGATGAGAACCAGGAATCCGCGGGATGCGTCTCACCTTTCAGACGGACTATGCGCTCAGGATGCTGATCTACCTGGCGGTCCACCGGGAAAGACCGTGCCGAGTAACCGACGTGGCCGCGGCATACGGGATATCACGCAATCACCTCCTGAAAGTGGCTTTCAGGCTCGGGCGACTGGGTTACCTCACCACGGCTCGGGGGCGCACCGGCGGCATAGCGCTCGCCCGGCGGCCGGAGGACATCAACTTGGGTGAGGTCGTGCGGCACATGGAAGACGACTTCGCTCTGACGGAGTGTATGCGCAGGGATGGCGGCTTGTGCGTCATATCCCCTGCCTGCCGGCTCGAGGGCGTCGTCGTCAAGGCGCTGCAGGCGTTTCTCGCTGTCTTCGATGGCTATACTCTGGCTGACATAGCCGCAAACAGATCCGAACTGGTGGAGTTGCTTGAAATGCACAGAGTTTCTGGGGAAGTTGCCTGAGCGAATGCCGTACCTGGAGGGAATGCATGATATCGAACCTCAAATCCTCTGAACGGCAGTACGCCTTGCTCATCGCGGTGGCAGTAGCGCTCGCGGGACTCGCCATGGCCGCCCTCGGACGCTCGGACACTCTCGGGGTGCACGGCGTCATCGTCATGCTTTTCGCGGGCGTCGTAATCTACCTCCTCATGTCGTCGTTCTACGGCGCCGAACCGACCGAAGACCGAGCAGTCTCCTATTACGACGATCCCATCAAGGTCGGGATCGTGCTGTCGATGGCCTGGGCTGTCTTCGGCATGTTCATGGGCGTGTGGGTGGCCGCGCAGCTCGCCTGGCCAGACCTCGCCTTCGATGCGGCCTGGTCCAGCTTCGGGCGGCTGCGGCCAACGCATACGTCCGGCGTCATCTTCGGGTTCGGCGGCAACGCACTCATTGCCACATCCTTCCACGTCGTGCAGCGCACGTCTCGCGCGCGGCTAGCCGGCCAGATAAGCCCTTGGTTCGTGCTTCTCGGCTTCAACCTGTTCTGTGTTCTGGCCATTTCCGGATATCTGCTCGGTACCACCCAGTCGAAGGAGTACGCGGAAGCCGAGTGGTACGCCGACTTGTGGCTGGTGATCGTCTGGGTGACCTACTTCATTCTTTACATCGCCACGATCGCGCGTCGGAAAGAGCCTCACATCTACGTCGCCAACTGGTACTTCATGGCCTTTATCCTGGTCGTGGCCATCCTGCACATCGTCAACAACCTCGCGCTGCCGGTGTCCTGGGGGCACGCCAAGAGCTACACGATCTGGCCGGGCGTCCAGGATGCGATGGTCCAGTGGTGGTACGGCCACAACGCGGTTGCGTTCTTCCTCACCGCAGGTTTTCTCGGCATGCTCTACTACTACCTGCCGGTCCGGGCGCAGCGACCGATCTTCTCCTACCGTCTCTCGATCCTGAGCTTCTGGGGCATCACCTTCTTCTACATGTGGGCGGGTTCCCACCACCTGCACTACACCGCGCTCCCCCACTGGGTGCAAACGCTCGGCATGACCTTTTCCGTGATGCTTCTCGTGCCTTCGTGGGCATCCGCGGGTAACGCGCTGCTGACCCTCAACGGCGCCTGGCACCGGGTCCGTAACGATGCGACCCTGCGATTCATGATGGCCGCGGCAGTCTTCTATGGGCTCTCCACCTTCGAGGGCTCGTTCATGGCGATCAGACCGGTGAACTCTCTCTCGCACTACACTGATTGGACAGTCGGCCACGTCCATGCCGGAGCGTTGGGATGGGTCGCGCTCATCACCTTCGGCTCCGTCTACACGCTCGTCCCGGCGCTCTGGAAGCGCGAGCGGATGTATTCGGCCGCGCTCGTCGAGGTCCATTTCTGGCTCGCGATCGCCGGAACGCTGATCTACGTCTTCGCGATGTGGAATTCCGGCATCATCCAGGGTCTGATGTGGCGAACCTATACCGAGGAAGGCTCTCTCGCCTATTCGTTCGTCGATTCACTGGTGGCAATGTATCCATACTATATTGCCCGCGCCATCGGCGGACTGCTGTTCCTGCTGGGCGCACTGGTCGGCTGCTACAACATCTGGATGACGGTCCGTATGGTGCCGCTCGCGGCAGCCCGTGAGACAGACGCACCCGTCATCCCCGCCGCAGTACCGGGAGAATGACGGATGCCTGAACTTTTCCACCGCAAGATCGAGCGGTCCGCGATCCTCTTCGTACTTGGAATAATAGCTGCGGCCAGCGTTGGCGGCATCGTGGAGATTGCTCCCCTGTTCACCATCGACGAAACCGTCGAGCAGGCGCCCGACATGCGGGTTTACACCCCGCTGGAGCTCGCGGGCCGCAACATCTATGTCCGTGAAGGCTGTTACGCCTGTCACAGTCAGATGATCCGCACCCTGCGCGACGAGGTCGAGCGCTACGGTCCGTATTCGCTCGCCGTGGAATCCCAATACGACCGGCCGATGCTCTGGGGGTCGAAGCGGACCGGACCCGACCTTGCGCGTGTTGGGGGAAAATATTCGGATTTCTGGCATGTCGCACATCTGACGAATCCACGCGACGTCGTGCCGGAATCGAACATGCCCGCCTATACCTGGCTTGCCCGCACGACGCTGAAGACGGACGACCTGCCGCAGCATCTGGCGGCCCAGCGGGCACTCGGCGTACCCTATACCGAGGCGATGGTGGAAAACGCTGCCCGCGACGCCTACGGGCAGGCGACCCCCGACACTGATTTCTCAAGCGGGGTGACTGAGCGGTATGGTGACAAAACCCAGGTGAGCGCATTCGACGGCGTCACCACACACGTCACCGAGATGGACGCGCTGGTGGCCTACCTGCAGGTGCTGGGCAGGCTGACGGGAGCCGCGTACGAGGATACGGCGGCGCCGGAAAAGAAGCCGGACCCGGAAAGCTGACGGGAGGACCGATGATGGATTTCGACCACGACACGCTCGTTGCCCTGTCCAAGAGCTGGGGCCTTTTCTACCTGATGGGCTTCTTCCTCTGTGTCGTTGTCTACGCCTTCTGGCCGTCCAACCGAAAACGTTTCGACAGGGCCAAGACCAGCATCCTCGATCGGGACGACAAGCCATGGAAGTAAGCGAACGCGATCCCGCTACCGGCCGCGAAACGACTGGCCACGAGTGGAACGGCATCAAGGAATTGGACACGCCGGTCCCGCGCGGGGTCCTGATGTTCCTGATCGTCACGCATATCTGGGCGCTCGCATGGTGGTTCCTTGTGCCGGCATGGCCGTTGGGAACGACATACACCAAAGGGCTTCTAGGCGTTGATCAGCAGACGACGGTTGAAGCCCGGGTGATTGAAGGCCAGCGCGAGCGCGCCGCCTGGACGGCCCGGCTCGAATCCGAACCTTACGACGCCATCATGGCGGACGAAGCTCTGATGCAGACCGTCCGTCACACCGGGCAGCAGCTGTTCGGCGACAACTGCGCCGCCTGCCACGGACGCGACGGCAAGGGCGGCGCGAACTATCCCGATCTCACGGACGACGACTGGCTGTGGGGCGGCGGTCCCCAGCTGATCGAGCAGACGATGCGCGTCGGCATCAACACCGCCCATCCCGAAAGCCGTATCGGGCAGATGCCTGCTTTCGGCCGCGACGACATGCTCGACCGGAACCAGGTGCGCGACGTTGCCGCCTATGTCTACTCGCTGACAAATCCCGACACCTCGACACCGCAGAACCTCGGCCGCATCAACGCCGGCAAGGAAGTCTTCGTGACGACATGCGCGGCCTGTCATGGCGAGAACGCGCAAGGCAATCGCGAGGTCGGAGCGCCGAACCTGACCGACGCGTACTGGATCTACGGCGGAAGCATGGACACCATCATCGCTTCCGTCCACGGAGGCCGGCAAGGCCACATGCCGACCTGGGACGAGCGGCTGACCACCGCGGAAATTCGGACACTTGCGCTTTTTGTCCATGACCTGGGGACGCGCCAGCCATGACCCCCCGCAGAAGCACTCGCCTTCCCGGCGGATGGATCCTCTGGTTGCTCGTCCCGGCGGGGCTGCTGCTCTTCGCCGGCGCCAACGCGCATCTTGTCTACGTGGCGTTCCAATCGCAGCCGGACTGCGTGGCGCACGTGAAGGATACCAGCGACGGCGGCGGCTATCGCGCCGCCAAGCCAGCCTGCTGAAGGAGAAAGTCATGGGCGAAGCCGACGAATCCTACTGGCTGCTGAGCGAGACATCCGGCATCGGTGAGACCCGGGATACCAAGCTTCAACGCAACCTTCCCGTCCTGGAAGGATTGCGTTGGCTCGCTGCGGGCTGGCGCGATTTCTGGACCCACCCCGCCTCCAGCCTCGCTTACGGTGTCGGCGTTTTCGTGCTTTCGGTGGCGTTCGTGTGGACCCTCGTCGAGTTCGGTCGCGACTATATCCTGTTTCCATCGCTTGCCGGCTTCCTGATCGTCGCTCCGTTCCTGGCGATCGGGCTTTACGAGAAGAGCCGCGCGATCGGCGAAGGCCGCGAAATCGGGCTTGCTTCGATGCTTCATGTGCGACCGAGAGCGGGCGCGCAGATCTTCTTCACGGGCCTGCTTCTCTGTCTCCTGATGCTGCTCTGGATGCGGGCGGCGGTTCTCCTGTGGGCGCTGTTTTTTGGCGTGACGGCATTTCCGGGCCTCGACAATGTGATCGGGATACTGATTGGCACGCCATCGGGATGGGCGATGTTGATCATAGGAGCGGCGATCGGCGGTCTGTTCGCATCCTTCGCGTTTTCGATCAGCGTGTTCGCCGTTCCTATGCTGCTTGACCGGCGCGTCGATGCTCTGACCGCGATGGCCACGAGCATGAAACTGGTGTGGAACAACCTGCCGCCGATGATCGCCTGGGGTGCCATGGTGCTCGTGCTTTTCGGCATCTGCGTCGCCACTGGCCTTATCGGCATGATCGTCATCTTCCCGCTGCTCGGACACGCGACATGGCAGGCCTACCGGGCAGTGGCCCGGCCGGAGGCCTGATCGATGAGTTGCTGCGCGCCGGGATCCGAGGCGGCCCTGATGATTGGGCCCGGGCGGCGCGAGATCGTCCCGCAAGAGGTGGTCTTTGCGAGCCGAGATCTCGGCGATGGTACGATTCAGACGGACTTTTCCGTCCCTCAGGTGCATTGCGCAGGCTGCATCGGCGCGATCGAAGGCTTGCTCAGCCAAGTCGAGGGCATCGTTTCCGCGCGGGTGAACCTGACCGCAAAACGTGTCGTAGTGAAGTGGCGGCGGGACGGCGCCGTGCCGCCGATGATCGAAACGCTTCGAAAAGCCGGTTACGAAGCAACACTCGCCGAGCCTGAGAACGGAGACGGCGATCCGGAGATGGGCCGCTTGCTGCGCGCCACGGCCGTTGCCGGCTTCGCCGCCATGAATATCATGCTTCTTTCCGTCTCGGTCTGGTCGGGAGCGGACGCCGGCACGAGGCACGCATTCCACCTGATCTCCACGGCCCTCGCGTTGCCGACGCTGGCCTATTCGGGCCGGATTTTCTTCGCTTCCGCGTGGAGCGCCCTGCGCGGCGGCCGGACGAACATGGACGTGCCGATCAGCGTCGGCGTGCTGCTCGCATTCGGCCTCAGCGCATACGATACGGTGACGGGCGGAGCCCATGCTTACTTCGATGCGGTGACATCCTTGCTGTTCTTCCTGCTGGCTGGACGCGCTGTGGACCAGGCGATGCGCGGACGCGCTCGCGAAGCGGTCAGGTCGCTCGCGCGGATGATGCCGCGAGGCGCCACGGTGCTCACGCCTGATGGCGAACGCGAATATCGCGACGTATCCGCTATCCGCAGCGGCGAGACTGTCCTTGTTCTCGCGGGAGAGCGCGTGCCGGCCGATGGCACCGTAATTTCCGGAAACGCCTCGCTCGACCTGTCGGTTGTGACGGGCGAGTCCGCCCCGGAGTCGGTCCGACCGGGGGCCAGCGTGCTGTCGGGATCGCTCAACCTCGACGGGCCGCTGACGTTGCGTGTCGACCGACCTCAGAAAGAGTCCTTCCTTGCTGACATGATGCGGTTGATGGAGGCTGCCGAAGGCGGCCGCGCCCGTTATCGGCGCATCGCCGATCGGGCCGCCTCGCTTTATTCGCCGGTGGTCCATCTGCTTGCCTTCGCCACCTTTGCAGGGTGGATGATCACCACCGGAGACCTGCACCGATCACTGACGGTGGCGATCGCCGTCCTCATCATCACCTGCCCATGCGCGTTGGGCTTGGCCGTGCCGATGGTCCAGGCCGTCGCTGCGCGGCGTCTCTTCGCTCTCGGTGTGACCCTCAAGGACGGCGCGGCTTTGGAACGGCTGGCCGAAGTCGATCACGTCGCACTGGACAAGACGGGTACGCTCACCTCAGGCCTGACAAAAGTGGCGTCTTTCACTGTGCCGGACGACGAGATCGAAGCGGCCTCCGCGCTTGCCCGGTTCTCTCGGCATCCTGCCTCGCGAGCGGTGGCGGCGCTGCATCCGGCCGGGCAGGCTGCCGTCGAGCAGATTCGGGAGGAGCCCGGAAACGGCATCGAAGGCACGGTCGGCGGCCGCGTTTACAGGCTCGGCCGCCAATCTTGGGTCGACGCCCGCTCCACTGCCGGTTCCGCCTCGGCCGAAGCCTGGTTGTCGGCTGACGGCCGCGTCCTCGGCGCGTTCCGGATTTCCGACAGCCTCCGTCTCGGAGCCGCCGCCGCTACAAAGCGCCTGCGCAGTCTCGGCCTCGGCGTCGAGATCCTGTCCGGAGACGTGGAAACGGAGGTAAGGAAGGTGGCAGGCATGCTCGGCGTAGCAGCAGCCACTGCCGGGATGCTTCCTCGCGACAAAGTCGCGCGGTTGGAAGTCCTGCGCGCGCAGGGACGCAAGGTGCTGATGGTCGGTGACGGCCTCAACGACGCGCCCGCATTGGGAACGGCTCACGTGTCGATGGCGCCCTCCTCGGCCGCGGACGTCGGGCGCAACGCGGCCGATCTCGTGTTCCTGGGCTCCAGCCTGGACAGCGTTCCGAAAGCGATCACCATTGCCCGCAAGGCCAGGCAGCTCGTCACCCAGAACATTGGGCTCTCCATCCTTTACAATGCGCTGGCCCTCCCGCTCGCGGTTACAGGCCACGTTACGCCGCTGGTCGCGGCGGTGGCGATGTCCACATCATCCATCCTGGTGGTTGCCAATGCGCTTCGTCTTTCGGGTCCGAGCCGAGATCCGCAAGGAATACAAGGTGGCGTGACGTCCACTCATCTCGCGGAGGCTGCATGAGCCTGCTCGCCTGGCTGGTCCCCATAGCACTCGGCATGGGCCTGGTTGGGCTTCTCGCCTTCCTCTGGTCGATGAAAAGCGGCCAGCTCGAGGACCTGGACGGAGCAGCGGAGCGGGTGCTTCTCAACGAGGCGGCCGACACCCCGCTGCCGGATATGGAACAGCCATCACCGAACAGGCGTTGATCTCTAAGGGAAGCGACAATGGGCGAAACTGCCGACAGAAAATTTGACTGGATAGCGGGGCTGGCGACTGTGTCCGGCGTTGCGGTGATGGTTCCAAGCCTTGTCGCGCTTGCAGTCGCCCTGATCGCGGTGATAGCCGCTTTGTTCTAGGCAGGAAACGACGGCCACAGCCCGGCATCACGGCCGCACGGCCGGCGTCTCGACCAGAAGGCCGCGGGCCCGCTCCGTCAGATGGAGCTCCAGGTCGACGAGTTCGGGTGCGCCGATCGCGAAGGGCTCGGCTCTGACCCCGATCATGCAGTTGCGCAGGCGCCGCTGCAGCGAACCGACCGTCTGCCACTCCAGTCGGTAGAGCGGATAGCCGGTCGGATGCGCCTGCGGGATGACACTGCCGCCGAGCCGTTTGCCCCAATTGTCGTCGTGGCAGGAGGCGCAGGAGAGCTCGAGCTGTCCGATGCGGCTCTGGAACAGACGCCGGCCGTTGTCGCGAAACGGCGCGAGCCGGGCGTCGGTCGCCGGCGTGATTGGCATGCCGCGCGACTGATGCGTCACATAGGCCGTCAGGGCGAGCAAAGCGTCGGACTCCGGCGCCAGCGGCTCGGCCTGCTGCCGCTCCGCTCGACAGGAGTTGATGCGCCCGGCAAGGTCGATCGGCCGGCCGGTCGCCGCGTCAAAGGCCGGGTAGCGCGCGGCAGCGCCGCGCATCGTCTGGCGGGCATCGTCATGGCAGCCGGAGCAGGCGACATCCGCCCTGCCCTGCGCCTGTTGCCAGAGCTGTTCGCCCTGCAGCACCCACAGCATGCCGGGATTGCTCATGTCGTCGGCCTGCAGCGCCTGCGTCTGCGGCGTCATGAAGTCGAAGCCGGAGCGCTTCTCGACGTCTTCGATGTCGGCGGCGATGGCAATGCCGCAGACGACCGCCGCGATAATCCCCACCAGGCCCCCGAGGGCGCGCATCAGCTCACCGTGATCGTCGCCGACGCCGTTTGGGTCTTCCCGGCATCGTCGGTCCAGGTGAAGTCGATCGTGCCGCTCGTTGTGGCAACGAGCGTGAAGGCAATGAACGGATTGGCCGATACCGCTGGAAAGAGATCGGCCGAAAACACCTCCTCGCCATTGTAGGTGCAGGTGAAACGGCGGATAATGTCGCGGGGGATATTGGAGCCGTTCGGGCCGATACGATAGCCGGTTTCCATGGGATGGGCGATCATCGCCTTGATCTCGACGACTTCGCCCTGCCTAGCCACTTTCGGCACATTGACGAGCGCGCGCGCCATTATGAAAGGTCCTCGATACAGGCGGCCAGCGTGACGATGGCGCTCGCCCGGCTCGACCAGAAGCTGCCGTCGCTCATCTCAGCGACCGCGACAACGACCTGCGAGGTCGCGAGCCGGATCCGCGTCGAGACCATGGCGCGGCCGGAGCGCGCCCCGAGGTGGAAAACCGCGACATTCGCCTCCGGGTTTTTCTCGTTGAAGACCGCGATGCGCCGGACATGGTCGTCTTCGGTCATCGGGCTCTCGGCGACGACTGTGATCCCGACCGCGTTGCCGTTTTCTACCAGAGGCGGCAGGTCGAGCCGGACGCGGCCATCGAGAACGTTGGCGCCCCCGGTGAAGGTCCGGATCGCTTCCTCGAGGCTCGGACGGGCAACGGCCCAGCGCGGCAGGCTGATCGCCAGCAGGCCGGTCATGCCGGCCCGAAGAAACTGCCGCCGTCCGACCATGCCTGCGTAAACTCGAAGCGGGTCTTCGTGCATGATCCCCCTTCAGCGTCTTGAGATAAGCGACGATATCCTCGATATCGGCGCCGCCCAGGATCGGCTTGCTGCGCCAGACGGTGGCAACACGCTGGCCTTGCTCATCCGCGACCCGATAGTAGGAAGGCATGATCGTGTTCGGCACCAGCCGCTTCATGTCGACGACGCGCAGCCGGATCTGGCCTTCCGAAAGTCTTGCCCCGACGCCGGTCAGGTCGGGCGCCAGCGTGCCGTGCAGATGCGCGTCGGGAAACGGCCCGCTGTGGCAGAGCGTGCAGAGGCTGCGCTGCCGGTCCGCGATCAGCGCGGCGCCGCGCGTCGGATCACCCTTGTCGACAATCAGAGGTTGCATGATCGCATCGCCGGTCACGACATAAGACCCCGTCTCCTCGCCGGCACCGGGCGAGGCCGCAAGCTGCAATCCCATCAGAGCCAGAAAAGCCACCCTCATCATGCGAACACTTCACTGGTGATCGTTCGGAACCAGTCCTGCGCATAGGCCGCTTCCAGTTCGCGGACGGAAAGCGGCGCTTCGAGCGGGCTGGTGCCGCCCGCACCCTCCACCTCGGCAAGCAGCCCGTCACGTGGCTGGTAGACGCCGGCGATCGAAATGCCGTAACCGGGCGCGACCAGGCTGTAGCAGGTGTTGATGAGCTTCGGCTGCGCCGGCTGCCGCTCCCTGACCAGGGCGGCGACCGCCGCGGCGCAAGCTTTTGCCTGGGCGTTGGCGCTGAAGGCGGATTTCGGCATCGCCCCGCCGATCGCCGCGTCGCCGATGACGTGGATCGCCGGCTGCAGGCGGGACTCGAAGGTGACCGGGTCGATCGGGCACCAGCCCGTCTGGTCGGCAACGCCGGCCGACTGCGCAATCGCGCCCGCACGCTGCGGCGGGATCACGTTGGCGACATCGGCAGTGTGATTGCCGAACTCGGTCACCAGCGTCCTTGTCGCCGGGTCGACTTCCGTCACCCTGCCCCCCGACGACAGCGGCACCCATTCGATCAAGCCGGGATAGAGTTCTTTCCAGGCCGCTTCGAACAGCCGCTGCTTCGAAAAGGCGTCCTTGGTGTCGAGGATGATCAGTTTGGATCTGGGTTTGCTGGTCTTGAGATAATGCGCGATCAGGCTTGCCCGCTCGTAGGGACCGGGCGGGCAGCGAAACGGATTGGCTGGCGCGGCGAGGATGACGACCCCACCGTCCGGCATCGCCGCGAGCTGGTCGCGCAGCAGCAGCGTCTGCGCGCCAGCCTTCCACGCATGCGGCATGATCGCCGCCGCCGCCTCGTCGTAGCCCGGCAAGGCGTCGAAGCGCAGGTCGATGCCGGGCGCCAGCACCAGCCTGTCGTAGTCGATGTCCGTGCCATCCTCCAGGCGAACACGCCGGCGCTCGGCATCGACGGCGACAGCCCGCTTGCGGATCAGCGCGATGTCGCCGAACTGGTCATAGCTGAAAGTCTGCGCCTCGATGCCACGCAGCCCGGCAATCACGGCATTGCTGAACGGGCAGGCCAGATAGGCGGGCTCTGGCTCGATCAGCGTCACCGCAAGATCGCGATCCAGCCGTTTCAGCGCGCGGGCGCAGCTTGCCCCGGCAAAGCCGCCGCCGACAATGACCACGCCGGGCTGCGTCTGTGCGCGCAGCTGCGGCGCGGCAAGGACGGCCGCGGCGACGCTAGCCGCCACGCCGCCGATCAGGGCTCTACGGCTGGGCATGGCGTACGGCCTCCGGCTTGGCGAGCCATTCGGCGATGGCGCGCGTCTCCGCCTCGGTAAATCCCCTGGCGATGCGGTCCATGACCGTTGCCTTGCGCTCACCGGAACGGAAGGCTTGCATCTGGGCGACGATGTCGTCTGCCGCGTGGCCGTCGAGCGAAGGGATGGCTGAGCCGAGTGCCGCCGGCCCGTGACAGCCGGTGCATGCCGTAGCACCAGGCGCCGCGTCGGCCCATTCCGGCGCGCTGGCCGCAAGCGCCGCAAGCAGGACAGGCGCCGCAAGCAGGACAGGCGCGAGCGCCCGTCCGCCAGGCCTGTTCTTCGCGCGCCTCATATCAGGCGAGGTCATGGTTCTTCAGCGGCAGCGTGCGGATGCGTTTTCCGGTGGCGGCGAAGATCGCATTGAGGACGGCCGGCGCGGCGACCGCGATGGTCGGCTCGCCGACGCCGCCCCAGAAGCCGCCGGACGGCAGGATGATCGTCTCCACATCAGGCATTTCGGCCATGCGCAGGACCTCGTAGCTGTCGAAGTTTTCCTGCTCCATGCGCCCGCCATTGACGGTGCATTCGCCGTAGATGCAGGCGGAAAGGCCATAGACGAAGGAGCCCTCGACCTGCCGCTCCACCTGTGCCGGGTTGACGACATGACCCGGATCGGTGGCCGCCACGATGCGATGGATCCTGAGCTGCCCATCGGTGACCGAAACCTCCGCTGCCGCCGCCACATAACTGCCGAAGCCCATGATCTGCGCCAGGCCGCGGTGAACGCCGGCCGCGGGCGGGGTGTCCCAGCCGATCAGTTCGGCGACCGCCTCCAGCACGGCGAGATGTTTTGGATGTTTGGCCATCAGCTTGCGGCGGAAGGCGAGCGGGTCGACGCCGGCCGCATGGGCGAGTTCGTCCATGAAACACTCGACGTAGAGCGCGTTCTGGTTGAGGTTGACGCCGCGCCAGAAGCCTGGCGGGATCGGCGGGTTGCGCATCGCATGGTCGACAAGCAGATTGTCGACCGTATATCCCAGTGTGCCTTCCGTGCCGCTGAGGACGAGCCCTTGGAAGACCACCGGGTCCATGCCGTTCTGCATGCCCTGCGGCCGCACCGCGGCAAGGATCGACTGGCCGGATATGCGCATGTGCAGAGCGGTCAAATTGCCGTCCGCGTCGAGCGCGCCCGTCAGCCGGCATCGGGTGGTCGGGTGATAGGCGCCGTGCAGCATATCCTCTTCGCGCGACCACATGAGCTTTACCGGCGTTCCCGGCACCTGCCTGGCAATGCTGACCGCCTGGCGCACATAGTCCTGGAAGTTGCCGCGCCGGCCGAAGCCGCCGCCGAGATGGATCTTGTGCACCTCGCATTGCTGCACCGGCAGGCCGGCGGCCTCGGCCGCTGCAGCAAGGCTCGCCTCGCCATTCTGGGTCGGCACCCATACCTCGCAGCGCTCCGGCGTGTAGAGCGCCGTCGCGTTCATCGGCTCCATGGTCGCGTGGTTCTGGTAGGGGAAGGCATAGGTCGCCGTGACCGTCCGGCCGGCGGCGGACAGGACAGCACCGGCGTCACCTTGCCTGGCGCCGATGAAGGCGTCATTTGCGGCGAGCCCCTCTTCGAGCATCGCCGCGATCGAGGCGCTGGTGACCTGCCTGTTGGGGCCTTCGTCCCAGACGATCGGCAAGGCATCGAGAGCGGTCTTCGCCCGCCACCAGGTGTCGGCGACAACCGCAACGGCGGTCTCGTCGACCTGAACGACAGTGCGCACGCCCGGCATGCCCGCCACCGCCGCCGCGTCGAAACTCTCCACCTTGCCGCCGAAATACGGGCAGGCCCGGATCGCCGCGTTGAGCATGTTCGGCAGCTTGAGATCGGCGCCGTAGACCTGGCTGCCGTTAAGCTTGTCGGCCGTGTCGAGCCGCGGCAGCGGCTTGCCGGCTATGGTCCAATCCTTCGGGTCCTTGAGCGTGACATTGGCGGGCGGCGTCATTCGCGCGGCGGCGGCAGCCAACTGTCCATAAAAGGTGGCGCGATCCGATGCTGCATGGGTGACCATGCCCATCCTTGCTGTGCATTCGCTGGCCGGCACACCCCATTCGGCGGCCGCGGCGGCAATCAGCATCTCGCGCGCAACGGCGCCGCCAATGCGCACATACTCGTGCGACTCGCGGATGCCGCGGCTGCCGCCGGTCGAGAAATTGCCCCACACGCGGTCGCGCGCCAGGTTCTGGGCCGGCGACGGATATTCGGTCGTGACCTTGGACCAGTCGCAGTTCAGCTCCTCGGCGACGAGTTGCGCCAGGCCGGTCAGTGTCCCCTGCCCCATCTCGGAGCGGGCGATGCGGATGACCACCGTATCGTCGGGCCTGATCACCACCCAGGCATTGATCTCCGGCGCCGCCTCGCCGCCCTCGGCGCGTGCCGGCTTGATGAACGGCACGTTGAATCCGAGGGACAAGCCGCCGGCCGTGGCGGCCACGCCGATGATGAAGCTGCGGCGGGAGAGGGAAATTGTGGCGTTCATGACTGTTCTCCTCAACCGCGTTGCGTGGCTTCGCCGGCTTTGGCGGCCAGCTTGATCGCGGCGCGCACCCGGTTGTAGGTGCCGCAGCGGCAGATGTTGGTGATCTCGGCGTTGATGTCCTCGTCCGCAGGGTTCGGGTTCTGCATGAGCAGACCCGCCGCAGCCATGATCATGCCGGCCTGGCAGTAGCCGCATTGCGGCACGTCGAGCGCCAGCCAGGCCTGCTGGACCGGATGCGAGCTGTCCGGCGAAAGCCCCTCGATGGTGGTGATTTGCTGGTCGGGCTCGACCGCGCTCACCGGAAGCGCGCAGGAGCGCGTGGCGACCCCGTCTATATGGATGGTGCAGGCGCCGCAGGCGGCAACGCCGCAACCGTACTTCGTTCCGGTAAGCCCGATCTGCTCGCGGATCACCCACAGCAGCGGCGTGTCCGGATCGACCTCGATGTCACGTGGCATGCCGTTGATGATCAATCTGGCCATTGTGCAATCCTTTCGATCAAAGGCTGGCGAGGACCGAGTCTGGATGCCGCCCCTGGCGACAAAGACCGGATGCCCGGCTAGCGACGAGGCCAGGTTAGGCGGGAGCTGTCGCAGAACCTTGTCCCGAACACCGGCAGTTCATCGCAAGTTGTCGCGGGCGCCGCGCTCTGATACATTTCGTTACACTTCTCACGCTTTGTTGATGTCGGGCGAGATTGCCGCCATGGCGCGGAAGGTGATCATCCGTGTAGACGCAGACTAGATATCGTCGATACTGACCGACTATTCAGCGGCGGCCTTGGAGCATTGCATGGAAGTGGCGCAGCACATCGCGGTCGTCGACGACCACAGGGACATCCGCGATCTCGTGGGGAAATACCTCACGCAGCAGGGTTATCGCGTCAGCGTCGCCGACAGCACGGCCGCGCTCAAGCGGCTGCTCGACCGCAGCCTGCCCGATCTTATCGTCCTCGACGTCATGATGCCTGGCGAGGACGGCATTGCCGCCTGTCGGCACGTGCGCGGAACGGTCGACGTTCCGATCATCTTCCTTACCGCCATGGCCGAGGAGGTCGACCGGATCGTTGGCCTCGAGATCGGGGCAGACGACTACCTGACGAAGCCGTTCAATCCGCGGGAATTGCTGGCGCGGATCAAGGCTGTGCTCAGGCGTGTCCACAGCCTGCCGCCGCAGCGCGGTCGGCTCAAGTCGAACGCGCTGCGCTTCGACCGCTGGACGCTGAATGTCGGCCGCCGCGAGCTGGTCGGGCTCGACGGCGTGGCGGTCGCGCTCAGCACGGCCGAATTCCGCCTTCTTACCGCTTTTATCGAGCATGTCGGGATCGTGCTCAGCCGGGATCAGTTGCTCGACCTCACCGTCGGGCGCTCGGCCGACGGTTTCGACCGGGCCGTCGACAACCAGGTGAGCCGGCTGCGCAAGAAGATCGAGGCGGACCCGAAGAATCCGATGCTGATCAAGACGCACTGGGGCGGCGGCTACTGCTTCACCGCCGAGGTGGCCCAGGCATGATGCTGTTATGGAGACGCAGCCTGGCGGCCCGCTTCCTCATGCTGGTGCTGCTTGCGCTCGCCCTGTCGCAGGCGATCACCTTCCTGATCTCGTGGGACGAGCGCGGACAAGCCCTGCACGCGGCGGCCAAGGGCGAGTTCGTCAGCCGCACGTCCTCGCTTGCCATTTTGCTTGACACGACGCCGCCCTCGCTTCGACCCGACATCCTCACCGTCAGCGGCACGGCCTATACGCGCTTCTGGACCTCGCATGACGGGCCGAGCAATCCCCTCGCCTGGCAACAGGAGGCGCTGACGCAACTCGCCAAACCGCTGCCCGGCATTGCCGCCAAATATGCCGCCTACATGAACGGGCAGGCCTCGAATGCGGTCGCAGCCGCCGATCCTTCGGTGCCGCCGCGCATGCTGGACCTGTCCGGCAGTGGCAGCCCGTTCACGCGACCTGCCAAGTTTCTTTATCTGGACGGCGCCCCAAACGGCATGGGGCTTTCCGTCCGCCTTGACGACAGCACCTGGCTGAATGCCGCCTACGCCAAGGTGATGCCGAGCGCCTTCTGGACCGCGCAATCGGCGATATCGCTGGCGCTCACCGCACTCATCCTGTCCGCCATAGCGATTTTCGGGGCGCAGGCAATCGCGCGTCCGCTGCGACGGCTCGCCAATGCCGCAGAACTGTTCGGCCGCGGCGAGGCCGTGCCGCGGCTGCCGGAATCAGGGCCGGACGACATCCGCCAGACCGCCGAGGCGTTCAACCGCATGCAGGAGCGCCTGCAGCGCTTCGTCGAGGACCGCACGCGCATGCTGGCGGCGATCAGCCACGACCTGCGCACGCCGCTGACCTCGCTCCGGCTGCGCGCCGAGTTCGTCCAGGATCACGATCTTCAGGAAAAGATGCTGAAGACCATCGAGGAAATCCAGACGATGACGGAAGCGGCGCTCGCCTTCGCGCGCGAGGACGCCGCGGTGGAGGAGACGCGAACCGTCGATCTTTCGGCGCTGGTCGGCAGCCTCTGCGACGACCTCGAGGAGCTGGGCCAAAACGTCACCGTCAGTGACGGGCCAAAGGTGCTGTACCGCTGCCGGCCGGACTCGCTGCGCCGGGCGATCCGCAACCTCGTCGAAAATGCCGTCCGCTACGGCGAGCAGGCCAAGGTGAGCCTGGTCAGGCGTGCCGACAGCCTGGACATCGTAGTCGAGGACGCCGGGCCCGGCATTCCGCAAGCCGACATGGAGCAGGTGTTCGCGCCATTCTTTCGCCTGGAGCAGTCACGCAACCGGGAGACCGGCGGCGTCGGGCTCGGCCTGTCAATTGCCCGCGCCATCGCCCGCCACCACGGCGGCGACATCGTGCTGGAAAACCGGAGCAACGGCCTTCGCGCGGTCATCAGGCTGCCGCTCATCGACATGGCCAGGCAGCTTGCCCCGGCGCCGGTGCCTGAGACCAGCCCTCCGACCGGACTGCGATCCTTGCCGGCTTGACCGAAACCCGTCCCGCGATCGCGCCAGGCCCGCTGCATAGGCTCAACGGGTGATAGATTGGTTCGTCCCACCCGCGAGAGACTCGCCTCCGTCAGCGACCAGTGCATGGCCGGTCATGTAGGACGACTTATCGGACACCATGAACAGAATGACCTCGGCGATCTCGTCGGTCGTTGCGAAGCGGCCCATCGGGACGATGTTGGCGATCGCGTGCTCCAGCGCTTTGCGGCCGCCGAGTTGGTCCGTGTAGGGATCGTTGAACGGCGTATCGACCCAGCCGGGGCAGAGCGAATTGATGCGGATGCCGTAACGCGCGACATCCAGTGCGATCTGGCGGGTCATGGTGATCGATGCGGCCTTGCTGGTGATGTAGGCGGTCATCGCTCTGTCGAGGAAGACGCCGGAGTTCGACGACGTATTGAGGATGACGCCGCCGCGCTGTCTCTTCATGACCGGTAGGACTGCTTGGCAGGCGACGAACTGGGCATGCACGTTAACCGCCCAAGAGTGATCGAAACCGGCGCCGTCGATCTCCTCGACGCTGCCCGCGACCTGCACACCGGCATGATTGTGCAAGATGTCGATGCGCCCATGTCGATCGGCCACGTCCTGGATGACGCCGACGACGGCTGCATCGTCGGTGACGTCGACTCGGATGGCCTCGCCGCGCCCGCCGGCGGCGGCGATGGAGTCGACCGTGCCACGCGCGGCATCGAGATCGCGGTCAGTGACGATGACCGTCGCGCCCTCGCGCGCCATGGCTTCCGATCCGGCCTGACCGATGCCGGAGCCGGCACCGGTGACGATGGCGATCCGCCCCTGAAGTATCATTCGATTTTCCCCTAGTACCGGCGGCGAAACAGATTGCGGCGCTCGTAAACGGCGACCGCTTCGTCGATCAGCGCCGCGATGGTGTGCGCGCCGTATTCGCGACGCAGCAGCTCGGCGCGCTCTTTGAGCAGATGGGCTTCGGGAATCCGGCCCGGCCGCAACATTTCATAGGTGTCCAGAATGAGGTCTTGCGGGACGGAGACGAGGTCGGCGGCGCGTTCGAGATTGAGCGCAAGCCGGTCGCGGCCCGCATCGCGGGCGATCGATGCCTGAAGTCTGAGCACGTCGGCCGAAATCCGGATGTCTTCGGCACCGATCCGTTCCGAAATCACTGCGTCGAGCGTCAAATCGGCAAGCGGCATGCCCGACGCCGACACCGCCTGATCGGGCGCGTTCTCGGAGATGGGATAGAGGTCGAGAGGGGATGTCACGGACGAAGCCCTCCTTGTCCGATTGCAAACGCGACATCGAGCGGCCGGCCATCCGGCACTACCAGCCCGGTCTCTATCGCGTAGAGCATGGCGACGCGCACATGGTAGCGGGCGCCAAGGGCCTGACCTTCGGTCGGCACGATGACGGGTTCCGGCGCGAGCCCCAGCGCGTGGAGCGCGGCGTTGCGGCCCATTGCGCGGTAGTGGTCGAGCGTCGTGATCGGTGCATTCGAGAACAGTTCGATGTTCATGTGCGGCAGCCGGTCGGCGCGGTGGATGACTGCGGTGCCCTTGGCCTGGATGCCGATGGCATAACCCGAGCCGGAGAGGCGCGCCGCGGTGAGGCCGAGGAAGGACGTGTCGGCGGTATGTCGGATGCGGACGAGGCGCGGCACGCCGCCGCCCTCGCTCACACCATCGGTCAGGGCCAGCACCACGTCGATCAAGTCGTGGCCGGCTGTCGTTTGCGTGAGCTCGTTGCCGAATGCGGGGCTGAGGCCAATCACCACCTCGCGCGGATCCGTGCCTTTGCCGGCCTCGCCGCCTGGAATCAGCCATGGCTCCGAGGTCGGGTCGACGCGACGCTCGCTCTCCAGCACCTTCTCGCGTGTCTGAACATCGCGCACGCCTCGGACCGCTTCCCATCTAGCTTCGGACATCCGATATCCGCTGCCCGGCCCCCGGTAGTCGTTGGGATCGTTGAGCGCGCTGATGACCTTGCCGTCGCGCAGGATGGCCGACGTCTGCAGATAGTCGCCGGAGATGCGCTGGCGAAGCATCAGCAATAGGTTCTCGGCCTCGCGCCCGAAGCCCCGTTTGTGCAACGCCCGCACCACATCCACCGCCGTTAGTCCGCGATCGCGAATGGCTTCGCTGATGCGCGTGACCTCGCCTGTCGAGAAGGTTTCGGTATCGAGCGAGCCCGAGGCGGCGGCGACGGAGAGCATCCAGGCTTCCGGCACTTCGGCGAGGCCAAGCTCCTGGAAGACGGCGGCCAGCGCCTTGATCGCTTGCATGCGGAGCTCGCGGATATTGCTCTCCTCTATGGGCGTCAGCCCACCATCCGCCTCGAGGTCACGCTGCAGAGCGAGGAAGTCCTCGACGTCCTCGCCGTTGAACAGGGATGGGTTGAACGAATTGTCGTATTTGCGGATCGATCCCATGCCGGAACACAACAGGTCGGAGCCTGCCATGAGGAAGGGCGTGATCTTGGCGCCAACCCGGATCTCGGACTCGCTGACGCGGGTGTCGTTGCCGGAGGCGCATTCAAGGCCGAGCCAGACGGCGATGAGGTTTTCGGCCATGAGCTCGCGCATGCCCCCCGCCATCGAGACGGTCAACGGCGCGCCGTCGATGCCGCCGTTCTGCGTTCCCTGTACGCCCATGGCGCGCTGCAGGCAGAGGCAACGGGCTTCCAGGTAGAGAACGGACTGATGTTCGTGAAAACCCATCAGCAGCTCGGAGGATGCGCCAGACGTGCAGCGTGCCTTGATGCCGCGCGAGGCGTAGGCGGCGGTGAGGAAAGCCTTGGACCAGGGTGTGTCGTCGCCATCGACGAACGCAGCTTCCGTGCCATAAACCGATACTGTCTCGGCATAGGACGTGAAGCCAGCCATGCCGATGCGCAGCTCTTCCGCTTCCTCGATCGAGCACTGGAACAGCACGCCGCCACGCCCAACCGACGCGCCGACGGCGCAGGCGACGGCGTTGGCCCAGGAGTTCGACGCAACGCGCATCGTCGTCTCGATCTCGTCGAAGCCGAGCGCCACGGCAACGGCGGCGTCTGCTGCAAGCTGCAGAGGATCATCCTTAGCGTTGGTGACGTGCGCCTGGTTTCCCGGCGTGCGGCGCTGCCGCATTTTGGAATAGGCGAAGGTGATCTCCAGTGACGACAAGTGCGACACGACGGAAGCCAGCTTCGCCGGCGTCATGCCGCGAGCCAGCCGCTCGAGCCTTTCGCGCGGCACGTTGATGTCGACCAGCATGCGGGCGACTTCGCCCGAATCCATCGCCATCGCCTCGTCGATCACGTCGAGATCGAGATGATGTGCGGCGATGAAGGAATCGAGGATGTCGAAGTCGGCTTCCGGCTTACCGTCGATCTCGACCACGCGTCCGTTCTCGACTCGCGCCGACGGCGCGGGGTCCCACGGGCTGTGAAAGGTGGCAAAGCCCGCTTCCGGATCCTCCGCGGCAAAGCGGTCGTGCCGCAGCGGCCGCGTGTCCCATTCGTCGAAGCGGCGCCAGCGCGGGGGCGAAGTCATTGAGTCCCTCCCATATGTCGAGCGCTCAGAACCATCGCAGCCACACAAGCTGGATGAGGATTAGCACGATCACGTCCCAAAAGATCACCTCGCCGATCGTGAACCAGCGCTTCATGCGGTTGACGCGCCAGAAGCCGAGCCAGACGATCGCTGCCAGGATGAGCGGGACAAAGCTGGCGGCGGTCACTCGACCCTCTTTCCCGTGGCAGCGTCGAAATAGTGCAGCGCCTGCTTCGGGAAGGAGACGCTCACCGGCTGTCCCGGCTCGATCGCATCGCAATTCGTCTGCGTCCGCAGCGTGATTGCCTGCCCGCCCGCGTTTTGGAAGATCAGCAGCGTGTCGGGTTCGATCGCTTCTTTCACGTCCACGGTGAGCGTCATGGCTGCCGGTGCATTCGACGCCATGAATTCGATCTGCTCCGGCCGGATGCCGAGCGTGACCGGCCCGTCGGGGCGATCGACCGAGCAAGCCACCGCGCCAGCCTTGAATATGCCGCCTTTGACCACTCCGTCGATCGTGTTCATCGCCGGGCGGCCCATGAACTCGGCGACGAAGCGGTTGGCGGGCCGGCGGTAGATCGTCTTCGGCTCGTCGAACTGCACCAGCCGGCCCTCCTTCAGCACGGCGATGCGCGTCGCCAGTGTCATCGCCTCCTCCTGGTCGTGCGTGACGAAGACGAAGGTTTTGTCGAGCTTGCGATGCAGGCGGTTGAGCTCGGTGCGCATATGCAGGCGCAGCAGCGCGTCCAAGTTGGAAAGCGGTTCGTCCATGAGGCAGATCGCCGGTTGCCAGACCAGCGCGCGCGCTACGGCGACACGTTGCGCCTGGCCGCCGGAGAGCTGCGCCGGCTTGCGCTGCAGATAGTGGGCGATGCGCAGAAGCTCGGCCATGTCCTTCACCGAACGCTCGATTTCCGCGGCGGCCACTTTGCGGATACGCAGGGGATAGGCGATGTTCTCGAAGACGGTCTTGTGGCTGTAGAGTGCGTAGTTCTGGAACACCATGCCGATGCCGCGGAAGCGCGGCGGCACGTTGGTCACGTCCCTACCTTCGATCTCGATGCGGCCGCTCGACGGCTGCTCCAGCCCGGCGAGCAGGCGGCACGCAGTTGTTTTGCCAGAGCCCGAGGGCCCAAGCAGCACGATGAATGCGCCGAGATCGAAGTCGAGATCGAGCCGATCGAGCGCGACGGTGCCGTCCGCAAACCGCTTCGTCACTTCCTTGAACGAGACTGCCATTGGATGCTCCGCTGGTCCTTAGCCCTTCACCGCGCCGAAGGTCAGGCCGCGCACGAGGTGCCTCTGGACGAGAAATGTGAAGACGATGATCGGCAGGGTGGCGACCACTGCCACCGCGGCGACTTGCCCCCACAGGGTGCCGTGTGGCGTGATCAGGCCGGGAATGCCGACCGTCAGCGGCCGCCCCTCGAACGCCACGAGGATGAAGGCGTAGAGGAACTCGTTCCACGACATGATGAAGCAGAGCACCGCCGTTGCCGCGAGTCCGGGCGCGGCCAGCGGCACGATGACGCGCACGAATGCTCCGAGCTTCGAGCGCCCGTCCATCATCGCCGCCTCGTCGATCTCCTTCGGTATCTCGGCGAAGAAGCCGCGCATCATCCAGACGACCAGCGACAGATTGAAGCTCGTATGGGCAATCACCACGGCGTAGATCGTGTCGGTCAGGCCGATTGTCGTGAAGAACAGGAAGAGCGGCACCGCGATCGCGATCGGCGGCGCCATGCGCGTCGTCAGGAAGAAGAAAAACAGGTCTTCCTTGCCGGCGAAATCCGTGCGCGCGAACACATAGGCGGCAGGCGCGCCGATCAGGATCGACAGCGCAGTCGATCCCAGCGAGATGACCAGCGAATTGAAGACGAGGGGGAGATATTCCTTATCGATGAAAACCGCCGGATAATTGGCGAAGGTCGGCATGAAGAACCAGGTCGGCTGCGTCGAGAGGATATCGAGGCGGCCCTTGAAGGACGTCAGCAAGATCCAGACGTACGGCGTGAGCGCAAGCACCAGGACGCAGGCGAGGATTCCGATCGCGAGGATCTTCCAGGATTTGCTCATGGCTTAGCCCCTTGGTCCGCCGACTTCCAGTACACGGCCTTGTAAAAGACCGAGCACATGATCAGCACGACGAGGTAGACCATGAACGAGACCGCGGCGCCGTAGCCGAGATTCCAGGTCTTGAAGTTGACGCGGTAGGCGTAGATCGAGAGCAGTTCCGAGACGGTACCGGGGCCGCCGCCGGTCATGATGAAGACCTTGTCGAACTCTTTGAAGGCGTCGATGCCGCGCAGCAGAAGCACCAGCGCGATGATCGGGCGCATCAGCGGCAACAGGATGTCGGTGAACTGCCGCCACGGCCCGGCACCGTCCATTGTCGCTGCCTCGAAGGGCGAGCGCGGCAAGCTCATCAGCCCGGCCAGGATGATCAGCGTCACGAAAGGCGTCCACTGCCAGACGTCGATGGCGATGATGGTGGGCATGACGAGGCTGGGCGACGAGAAGACGGCGCTGGATTGCGACAGCAGGCCAACGGCCCGCAGATAGTGCGTCGCCATGCCGAAGTCGCCCTGCAGCAGCAGGCGCCAGATCAGCCCTACAGCGACAGGAGCTAGCATCATCGGCACCAGCAGCAGCGTCGTCAGCAGGCGCTGCCGCTCGATGTAGCGCCAGATCAGCCATGCCAGCGCGAAGCCGAGCAGGAACTCGATCGACACCGCGACCAGGACGAAGCGGATAGTACGCCAGAAGGACCCCCAGAAGATTGCATCCTCACGCACCAGCCTGCGAAAATTGTCGAAGCCGATGAATACGCCCTTCTGGTCCGGATTGGCGAAACTCAAGTCGGTCATCGCCGTGTAGACCATGTAATAAAAAGGCCCCACGAGGAAGACGAGGACGAGCAGCGCCGCCGGCAGGATCAGGGGCATAGATGCGCCGCGGTCGAGCAGGAACTGTCCGCGCGAAGGTCGAGTGCCTTTGGTCATGATATGCCCGGCGTTCTCCCGGGGGTTGTCCCCACGGGATTAGGATAGCAGCCCTCACTGCACCGGATATTTCATCGGTGCGCAGGCCCCGAGCAGCGCCGAGATCTCCTTGGCCGACTCATCGAGCGCCGCCTTTGCTTCCTTCTCGCCGGCGAGATAGGAGGACAATTCGCGCACTAGGATGTCGGTCATCTCGCTCGCCTGCGGGATCGTAGGCTTCGGCTTGGCCACCTCATTGGACGCCATCGATGCCTTGGCATACGGCAGCTTCTGCACCTCGGCGGATGCATAAACATCTGGCCTTGCGGAAGCGCCGCCATTCAGATGCTGGTTGAGCTGTTGTTCGTACTCCAGCATCCACTGGATGAACAGGTATGCGGCCTCCTTGTTCTTGGACGCCGTTGGAATGAGGTATGACCAGCCCTCCACCTGAGCGACCTTGCCGCCTTCACCCTGCGGCACGATGTCGAAACCCATCTTGCCGACGACCGTCGACACATTCTCATCGACGGCGACGGCGTAGGTCGCGTCGTTCCACATGATGAGCTCGGCGACCTTGCCCTGCTGCATCAACGCCATGACGTCGTCCCAGAAGTAGTTGAGCGTGTCCGGTGGCGAGAAGGCCATCAGGCTCTTGTAGTATTCGGTCGCGGCAATGGCCTGGGGGCTGTTGACGATGACCGGGCCGCATTCGGAGCCCGACTTCACCTCCAGCATGTCGCCGCCGAAGGAGTAGAGGAAGTTCAGCCACTCGTACCACAGCGCTTCGTGGCGCTTGCCCTGCAGTGCGGTGCCGTAGAGACCCTGGTCAGGGCGGTTGAACCATTCGGCGATGTCGCGATACTGCTTCCAGTCCTGCGCCGGGCCGAGGTCGTAGCCGTACTTGGCCTTAAAGCCGTCCATCTCCTTGGTGTCGGTCAGGAGATCGGACCGATACCAAGCGTACATTGTGAGCGCGGTGAACGGGAAGCCATAGGCCTTGCCCCCGTACCAAGAGATTTCCTTCCAGAGACCCTGGTACAGCTGTTCCTCCGGCTTGAACTCGGGGTCGCGCAGGGTCGCCGAGGTCATAAACTGCTCGATCGGCTCGACATGGCCGTTGGTGACAAACTTGCCGACATTGCGGTGCTGCTGGAGGATGAAGTCGTAGCGGCCGCGCTTTGAGTTGAGGTCGAGCATCACCTTGCTGGCGGTCTCGGACGCCTCATACATCTCGATCTCGACCGTGATGCCGGTGCGCTTCTCGAACTCGGGCGCCAGCTTTTTCATCGCCTCGAGCGGCGGCAGCGCCTCGCCAATAGTGCGGATCGTGGTTCCCTTGTACGGCGCCGCCGCTTCCTCCAGCGTCCAGGCACCGGCCTGTCCGGCAATGCCGAGCGTCGCGAATGCCGCGAGCGCCGGTGCCGTTATCAGCATGCGTAGGCGTGAACTGTCTCCAAACATCGAGATTCCCCTTTGGTTAATTGTCGTTGCGGTGCTGTCCAACTTGGCTGGGCTTGAATGCTGGTCCGCCGGGGGATCGGGCCGTGCCCGGGCCGCCCGTGAGATCTATGGCGTGTTGGCGGCGATCCGCCATTCAAGTCCTCCACCACTGCGCGCGGAATCGCCCGACTTGTCCGCGAGGCCTCAGGTCCGCAAGGCCTCAGGGTGTCAGTATATGCTATCGACGCCTGCCTGCGTAGCTCTTGGTACGAAGAAGGCATATTCCACAAACTTGTCAAAGCCTATAAGAGCATGCCGATCATGGGATATTTCCCTTACAGTGTAATCCAAAACGCATATGCATTTGGGGATAGGAGCGACGGTGAGGGACGAAGCCTCTGCAGCAGCGTCAGGCAGGCGCCTGCTGTCGCATCCCGAATGGTTTGACGCCCTTGGCGAACTGCTCGCGCAGGTGGGATCGCACCAGTTCCCCGACGCATTCGCCAAAACCATCCATCGTCTCGCACCATTCGACTACACGGTGAGTTTCGCCTATAGCGGCCCGGGCAAGCCGCTGTGCGTGCACCACACCTTCGCCCCGAAGCAGTTCGACATCCACGTTCGGGAATACGAGATCGGGCCTTACCTACTCGATCCGTTCTATAAGGCGACGGCGAACGGCACGCGGTCGGGAGTTTACCGGCTGTCCGACCTTGCGCCCGACCAGTTCTACAAGAGCGAATACTACAAGTCCTATTATGTGCAGACCGGACCGGTCGACGAGATCGCCTTTTTCTCCCCCGGCAAGGACGGGTGGATCGTAGCGACGTCGCTGATGCGCGCGCCCAGCCGCCAGAATTTCACCGCGCACGACCTGCGCACGCTGCGTATCGTCGAGCCCTTGGTCCGGCGCATCGTTGAGATGCACTGGCGCACCGACGAAAGGCTCAAGACCGCGACGCCGGTCGAAGACGACAAGGCAGTGATGCGGCGCACCGTGCAGGATGCATTGGAGGCACGCGGCATGCCGCCGCTGACCCCACGAGAACTGCAGGTCGTCGGCCTCGTTCTTGAAGGTCACTCCTCCGAGTCGATCGCCAACCTGCTGGGCATCTCAGCCGGGACGGTCCGCATCCACCGCAAGAATATCTATGCCAAGATGCGCATATCCTCTCAGCGCGAACTATTTGCAATCTTCGTCAAGGCGCCGGCGACCACCTCGTGGCCGGTCACGTCTGGGTAGGCTGGTGCGGCTGGTGCCGCTATTTCGCGGCCGATCGACGAGCCAGGAAGATGGATGCTCCAACATCCGCTCTTGGATGAAGGGAATGTTGGCCTCTGCTGGCGGAATGGGGCGCCTTTCCGAGGACGGCCTTGCGGCTGCTAGCAGACGGACGGGGCCGTCAGCTGGCGGGCGGCTTTCGGGAATGAGGTGGAGCATAGTTGCCGTTCACGCATTAGAGTCGCCCGACGACGACATATGGGCCCTAAGCGGATCTGGCCCATCGACGCTGCCCCTTCCCCGCCGTCAGCACCTGGCCATGATCACCTCGTCCAACTCCTTGTGGTCGACGCCTGCCCGTGCGAGCGCCTCGCAGTGGAGCTTAGCCAAGAGGGGCCCGGTGACCTCGTGGCTGCGGCCGTTTCATATTGCGGCCCTGGTGGGAAGGTCGCGAGGTCGTCCACTGGCCGGGGGGTACTTCACCCCTTCCTTTTCTTTTGTTCTGGCGGTGTCTTGGCAGCCGGCGCTGCCTTCTTCTCTTCAGTGCCGCAACCCTCGGCCTTCGTCAGCGTCAGCTTGATCGTGCCGCTATCGCCGAACGCGCCAACCGGCGTGGTGATCTTCCACGCCCCGGTGAGCGCCATCGCGCCTCCGCCACTATCGAGCGAGACCGTGTAGTTGCCGGCACCCGACCAGGGCACGCCGGCGGCCATGCCGCCAACCGTGAAACTGCCGCCGTCGCCTTGGGGAGCTAGCGAAAAGAGGATCCCCGCCGATGCCCCGGTGCCTGGCAATTCGAATGGTTTGGTCAGGTCGCACACTGTGTGATCGATGGTCAGATCATTGTATCCGCCCTTCGCTCGATAGGCCTTCTTCTTGCAGAGCTTGTCGAACAGACTCCTGGCGATTGCCTCGGCCGCCTCCGCCACCTTGTCCTCGCCGAGAAATCCCTTGTCGTCGGCAATCAATTTCCCGTCGTCATCGGTGACCTGCATGATCCAGGTCACGTCGCCGTCACCGATGCCGACCACCCCGTCGATGAACGTACCGACGCGCAGCTCCTCGATCACGAGGTTCTTTGGGGCATAACCTTCATCCATGAGCTTCTTTTCGGTGGCGCGAGCCTCGGTTATCGTGCTGCCGATATCGACGATGACGGCCTCGCAGCTTCCTTCGGCCTGCGCTTTCTCGACCAGCATAACGAGTTCGGAGCCGACCAGATGCTGAATCTGTTTGGCAACCAGTTCGGAGGCCGGGTTGGCGGGCAACACCTCACGTACGGCAATGCGCTGCTCGCCGACGGCTGGCATCGCGCCAAGCGACAGGGCCACCGCCAGGATAGCGGCACGGATACTAACGGGGTACATCGGCTCTCCAACGGGGCGACGCCATGTCCCCGGCAACCAATTATGTATCATGTTGGACACTCCGGATTGATGCGATTTCTTAGCACTGCCCGTTGTTGGAAGGAGTCACTTCTCAGGCAGACGTTCGCACTGCGCTCGCACGACATCAGCCAGCGCCTCTACTGTCAGAAGCGACAATGACCTTCCCTACTTAATGGGAGTAGCGTCCAAATCGACAACGCACCCTTCTTACCCTTCCACTCCCGCCCGACCGCGATGAAGCTCGGCCCAACTTTGACATGACAGAACCCCGCACGATTCAGCCTGAAGATCAACGCTCTATGCACGGCTTGGTAGGCGTGACCGTTGTCATCGCCTGATGAGAGATTACTGACCGCAGCTCATGGCATCACACGGTCCAATTCCGTCCCGTCGGCGAGCCAGGTGAGCCGGCCGCCGCGCATTCCGTGCTCCAC
>NZ_JBVVQA010000031.1:72545-86220 GCF_055811455.1 Mesorhizobium sp. WSM4845 | reverse complement strand
TTGACGAGGCCTGAAGATTGGCCCTGTCAATTCCAGCAGGAATAGTTGTCGGCAAGCGAACTGCGGCAATGCTGCACCCGACAGGATTCGAACCTTTCGGCAAGCCGCCTAACCCGAATGCCCTGCCGTTCCCGAGCGGTTGGGATAAGCGTCTCGACATGCATGAACTCGTGCTTTCCGCACCGTTCGCAGAGGTGGCTAGTCCACCTCCTGCTCAGAAGGAAGGATCATAGCATGAGTGACGAACTATCCGCCTTCCGATGCAATGGAGCCCGTTACGCGCCCCGGCATTATACACCATAGGTGCGAGCATCCCGGCTGCGCCAAGAATGCGGGATGGGGCTTTGCCAATGTCCTCTGTTCCAGGTCGAAGTATCCAAGATCATAGGGCATGAGGCTCAAGGGCCAAATGCCATCGTCGAACTCGTTGACGCCGAACCTTTGATCGGCGGGCACGGTGACGATCTTCTTCCTGTGCATGCAGATGCGGCCGGAGGCGGACGAATCTGTTCACCTTCGGGACGAGCCTGCGCTATTCGATTGATGAATCACCCTCATAACGACATGCGGATTTTGCCGCCTAATCGATCGCCGGCGTCGTCGCTATTCTATTTGAACATTCGCAACACTGCCGCACATGCCGAGGAAATGAGCATGGCCCGGCAGGCCTGCGACAGTTCAGGACGATCAAAGGAGACAGGCATGACCAAGCAGAGCGGAATCGAGAACACCGCGCAGTCCAGTGTCGACTTTGCCCGGCGTGATCTCCTGAAGCTGACCGGCGCCGGCGTTGCCGCGCTCGGTGCGGCGTCGCTGTTCAACATCCCCTTCGCAAAGGCTCAAGACATGTCAAACGGCGCCAACAACTTCTACACCAGTGATCGGGTGACGCTGGAAAAGATCGCCTTCAAGAGCCAATACGAGATGAACGTTGTGGGCAATCTGTTCATTCCCAACAAGCTCGACCGCAATGCGCGCCATCCGGCGCTCGTCGTCGGGCATCCGATGGGTGCGGTGAAGGAGCAGAGCGCAAATCTTTATGCCACCAAGATGGCCGAACAGGGCTTCGTCGCCATGTCCATTGACCTGCCGTTCTGGGGCGAAAGCGAGGGCGAGGCCCGCCAGATCGTTTCACCGGATGTCTACGCCGAAGCATTCAGCGCCGCGGTCGATTTCCTGGGCACACGGCCATTCGTCGACAGAAACCGCATCGGCGCGATCGGCGTCTGCGGCAGCGGCAGCTTCGTCATCAGCGCGGCCAAGATCGACCCGCGGATGCGCGCCGTCGCAACCGTCAGCATGTACGATATGGGGGCCGCCAACCGCAACGCGCTTAACCATTCACTGAGCGTCGAGCAGCGCAAGCAGGCCATTGCTGCAGCTGCCGAGCGGCGCTGGGCAGAGTTTGAAGGCGGCGAGGTCGAATATACCAGCGGCACGGTGCATGAGCTGACCGCCGACACCCATCCGATCCAGCGGGAATTCTATGATTTCTACCGTACGCCGCGGGGTGAATTCACGCCCGCCAGCGCAAACCCGCAGATCACCACGCATCCGACGCTGACCAGCAACGTCAAATTCATGAATTTCTACCCGTTCAACGACATCGAGACGATCTCGCCGCGCCCGATGCTGTTCATCGCCGGCGATCAGGCTCACTCCCGCGAGTTCAGCGAGGATGCCTACAGGCGAGCGGCCGAGCCGAAGGAGCTTGTGTGGGTTTCCGGCGCCGGGCATGTCGACCTCTACGATCGCGTCGACCTGATCCCGTTCGACAAGCTGACCAGCTTCTTCAATCAGCACCTCTCCGCGTGAGCGGCGCGACGGAGCCTGTACCGGACGGAACAGGCTCCATCAGCATAGATCGGGAGACACGACGGCATGCACGAAACTGTTGCTGAACGCCGCTGTTATTGCACTCGGAACGGTTGGATCTGGCATGGCTCAAGAACGCATTCGCATTTTTTCGGATTGGGGCGAGGTCACAGCCGATCTCGCCGATAACGAGGCCGCAAGATCTCTGGCGCAGATGCTGCCGCTTACGATCGAGATGTCCGATCATCTGCGCCAGGAAAAGACCGGCAATCTGCCTTCCGCCTTGCCCGAGCTGGCGCGGCAGCGCGACTTCTCTGCCGGCACGCTTGGGCTATGGAGTTCCGATCATTTCGTGATCTACTATCGGAGCGGTCTCCTCCCGGCGCCTGGCATCATCAGGCTCGGGCAGGTCACTGGCGATGTCTCGATCTTCGATCGTCCCGGTTCCGTCACCATCCGCGTTGAACGCGCCGACTGAAACCTGCGCAATCCGCTCGTAGTTCGTCGCCGGGGCGAGCGCGGATCGAATAGCTGCCGCTCAATGAATCTCAGTGTTCGCCTTCGATTCATCCGGTATAATCGAATTCTGGCTATCACAAGGATTCATGAGTGCCGCGGCAGAATGTCAACGATCTGCTCGCGTTCCTGGCTGTTGCACGGGAGCGTAGTTTTACGCGCGCCGCAGCCCGGTTCGGCATATCGCAATCGGCGCTAAGCCACACGATCCGTCAACTCGAAGCGCGCCTTGGCGTTCGCCTGCTCACACGCACGACCCGCGCGGTGGCTCCCACGGAGGCGGGAGAGAGGCTTTTGCAGCGGATTGGGCCGCACTTTGACCAGATCGAAATCGAGGTCGATGCCCTGAACGAACTGAGAGAAAAGCCCGCTGGAACCATCCGGCTGTCGGCGCCCGACTATGCAATCAGCAGCATCCTTTGGCCCAAGCTGAAACGCTTTCTCCCGAAATATCCCGACATCAAGGTCGAACTCCTGCTCGACAACGGCCTCACCGACATCGTGACGGAGCGCTTTGACGCCGGGATCCGCATGGGCGAGCAGCTTGCGAAAGACATGATCTCGGCTCGCATCGGACCGGATTTCCGCTTCGCGGTCGTCGGCGAAAAATCCTACTTTGCCGAGCATCCCGCGCCGGAGAAGCCGCAGGATCTCGTGCAGCACAATTGCATCAACTACCGTTTTCCAACGTCCGGGGCCCTTTATGTGTGGGAGTTCGAGGAGAACGGCCGCGAGATCAAAATTCGCGTCGATGGGCAGCTCGTCTTCAACAACATCTTTCATGTCCTGGACGCCGCGCTGGCCGGCCGCGGCCTCGGCTATGTTCCGGAAGAAATGGCCCTTCCCCACATCGCCAAAGGGCGGCTGGCGCGGGTCCTGGAAGGATGGTCGCCCTATTGGGATGGCTACCATCTCTATTATCCGAGCCGCCGGCAATCCTCGCCTGCTTTCGTTGCCCTGGTCGATGCGCTGCGCCATCGCGACTGACTATCGATGCCGCGGGCTTCGACGTTCTTGCCACTGAAGCCCCGCAAAGAGGGCGACGACAACCGTCCATACATCATGGCTCGCCAGATGACGTGAACCGCCGAGGCTGCAGCATAACGGTCAGGGCTGCTGTATTGCCGCCAGCTTCCAGTCGCCGCCGTTCTGGCGCGTGAAGGTCCACAGTTCGGTTGTTTCCGTCGGCCGATCGGCTTCGCCGGCGACGATCTTGCCGCTGGCGCGATCGCGCATTACGTCAAGAGACTCGTAGCGCAGGGCAGCCGTCGCGTAGTCACGATCATCTTCCCGCCAGCTCTCCGCAATATCGGCCTCCAGCAGGCTGACGTTCGACACCTCGTTCCTGATGCCGTTCTTGGCATTGTCGGCAAGTTCTTCGGACAGGTACGACACCATCTCGGGGGTCGCCAGCCGGCGCAAGCCAGCATGGTCTTCACGCCCGAACGCTTCCTGAACTTCGGTCAACCGCTGCTGGAATGTATCGAGATCGGCCGGCGTCATCGTAATTTGATCGTTGGCTGGAGCCGTCCGGCCAAAGCCAGACCCGATGCCTGGAATGGGGAAAGATGTGACGTTGTCCGCTTCGCGCTGGGCTGCCGCGTTTCGCCCAAAATTGCCCATGCTCCGCGGAACACCGGCCATGGCAGGCGCTTGGTTGCGTGCCGATTGCGACCGGAAAAAGCGGATGATCAGCATGATCGCGCCGCCGATCAGCAGTCCTTGCAGCAGCAGGCCCAACATGCCAGCCAAGCCGCCGAACCCCTGGCCCAAAAGAAGTCCGATCAGACCGCCGAGCAGCAGGCCGCGCATCATCGAACCGCCGAGGCCGCTGAAGATCCCTGGTCGTTGGGCTGCCGGTGTCTGGCGGGCCGCATTGTTCGTTGCGGTGTTGGGCGTCATCGAGCGCTCAACCGGCGCGGCCGGCTGTGGCGCCGTCCTGGTCGGCGGGACCGACTGGAAAGTGCGCGTGCCGCGGCTGCCGAAGCTGCCGCCACGCCGCGCCTCGGCGTAATCGGCCGTGACCATGGAAAAAGCCAGGAACAGTCCTGCAAACAAAACGGCAAACCGGCTCGAACGCGAAATCATCATGGCAAATCCTCAAGCGACACTTTGGCGCTATATGGGGTGCGCCGATCGAAATATCAGTGGCCGCAGCTTCCGTACCTGGCAATTGAGGAGAATTCCAGGACCGCCACAAATTCAGCAAAGCAGCCGACCGTGATCCTTCTGCCACCTTGTGCGTTGTCGCCTGAGGCACACCGAGGAGAAAAACGGTGTTTGCAGGTTTCAGGGCCACCAGCTTGCAACTGGACGACACGACCATTTTCGCAAGGGTCGGCGGAACCGGTCCGCCGCTGCTGCTGCTTCATGGTTTTCCAGAAACGCATCTGATGTGGAGGGATATTGCCGCGGCCCTGGCGCCCCGCTTCACAGTCGTCGCCGCCGATCTTCGCGGCTATGGGCAAAGCGGCTGCCCGGTCTCCTCGGCCGAGCATAGCCCATACGCCAAACGCGCCATGGCCGCAGACATGGTTCAAGTCATGCAGCAGTTGGGTTTTGAGCGGTTCATGGTTGCCGGACACGACCGCGGCGGGCGGGTCGCCTATCGCCTGGCACTCGATCACCCAGATGAGATATCCAGGGTCGCGGTCCTCGACGTCATCCCGACCGCCGCCGCGTGGGACAGGGCGGATGCCAGACTGGCTCTCGGCTTCTGGCCCTGGAGCCTGCTTGCGCAACCGGAACCGCTGCCGGAGCGGCTGATCGGCGCGGCGCCCGATGCCATCGTCGACAATGCGATTGTGCAGTGGGGATCGCCGGCAGAAATGTTCTCTGCAACGATCAGGGAAGCTTATGTCAAGGCGCTTCGCGATCCCGTTCATATTCACGCGATTTGCGAAGAGTATCGGGCCGCTGCCACGCTCGATCGTGAGCATGACGCGCTGGACCAGATAAACGGTCGTCGCATCAAGTGTCCGCTCCTGGCACTGTGGAGTAGCCAGGGCGGCCTGGAGACCTGGTATGCGGAGCAAGGCGGACCGCTGGCTATTTGGAGGAAATGGGCCGACAGAGTAGAAGGAGGTCCCGTTCCGGGCGGGCACTTCTTTCCAGAAGAGCACCCTCACCGGACCGCAGCGGCTCTCTCGAAATTCTTCGAGGTTGAATAGGGAATGACGCCCAGGGCAGAGTGTTGTAGAGCTTCACATGCCTCATTCGCCCGTCCGGCGTCAAATCTGCTTGATAAAATGAAAGCCATCTCGCCAGCCATATCCCTGATATGCAGCATCGTGTTTGTCGGAGGTTGCGCATCGCCCTTCCATGCATCCTTTGATGCCGCGAAATACGACAGGATGAGTTGCGTCGAACTCAACGTGGCCATGGGTGGAGTCGCCAAGGAGCTGTCGGCGACAGCGATCACCCGGGGCAAAGTCGCGAAAACCAACATTCCGAACTGGCTATGGGGAGCCCGGCGTGTCGCCACTACCGTCACAGTCCGCCAGAACGCGAAAATCGAGCAATTGCAGCAGCAGGAGGCCGCGATCGCAGCTGTGAGACGAAGCAGGTGCTGATTGCGGCATCGGTGAGAGCCTGCTGCCGAAGGCTGAAAATGACCGATTTCGCAGTATTACAGCCGAGGCTCGACGGCTCCGTGGATTCTGTCATCCTCACCGTCACGGCTTCAGTCTCGGCGACACGGCCAAGCCGAGGAAAACGATAACGGCCTGATTGAGGCGCAGGATGTCCGCGTCGTCTAACCGCCCGATATTTGCGCCGATCTTGGACTTTGGGACCGTGGTGATCTTGTCCACCATCAGTCGGCAGACGGTGAGCAGCCCGTTGCGCTCGTTCGGTTCGACGGACAGACGGAACAATGACGCGTCCGTCTCGTCGGACGACGGCCGCGTCCCATTGGGCATGCTTGAACTCAGTGATTTCGAAGACGATCTCCTGGCAGCCGAGCAAAGCCCGAACGATATCGAGGACCGATTCAGGCGTGCCGGTCTCGACTATATCGACGATGTGCTTGAAGCGTTGGAATGGAGCCGCCATGCAGGGTTTCCTGACGAGGAAGATCGGCAATCGCCCTTGCCTGAAAAGACCTGGCTCGACGAGTTGCCGAGCCTGACAGCGCTGGTCACAAATCCTTTGCGCCATGTCGGACGAAATGACCCATGTCCCTGTGGCAGCGGCAAGAAAGCGAAGAAATGCTGTCTCGCAAATTGACCTGATGCAGCACCGCGGACTTGATCCTTGGCTGTCTCAGGCCGATCCACGGGATTGGTGCGCAGCGATTGCGCCGAGGAAGATCTCGCCGAATTCCCTGAGTTTTGCGGCGCCGACGCCATTGACTGCGGCGAAGGCGTCGAGGTCGCGCGGGCAGCGTTCGGCCATGTCGATCAGCGTGCGATCGGAGAAGATGACGAAGGCCGGCACCTGGCACTCCCGGGCGAGACGCAGTCGAACCGCCTTGAGCGTGGCCAAGAGCGCGGTATCCAGGTCTTCCGTGCCCGCGGCAGCATTCGGGGTGGGACGAGTCTTGTCTCGTGCCGCGCGGTTCCGCACCTCTACGCGATACCGGAACGCGACCTCGCCACGGGCCAGCTCACGGCCCTTTTCGGCGATGGCAAGGCCGCCATGGCCGCCTGAGTCAAAAGTCACAAACCCTCCCGCGACGAGCTGGCGGATGAGCGACTGCCAGACATCCTTCTTGCGCGCCACACCGGTCCCGAAGCTGGCAAGCCTTTGGTGGTTCCTGGCCAGGACCTTCTCGGTTTCATGGCCGAGCAGAACATCGACGATATGGGCGGCGCCAAAACGCTCGCCGGTCTGCGCGATGGCCGCGAAGACGATCCGTGCCTCCGCCTCCCCATCCGAATGCGGCGTCTGGTCGAGGCAGTTGTCGCAATTGCCGCAAGGCATTGCTGGTTCGCCGAAATAGCCAAGCAGGATCTGGCGACGGCACTGGGCCGTTTCGCAATAGCCGATCAGCGTATCGAGCCGGCCATGCGCGCGCCTTTTATGCTCCGCCGGCGCGTCCTCGTCGTCGATGAAAAGCCGCCGCATGCGAATGTCGCCGAGACCGAAGAGCATATGTGCCTCGGCAGCCCGCCCGTCGCGGCCGGCGCGGCCGATTTCCTGATAATAGGCTTCGAGGCTGCCCGGCAGGTCGGTGTGGAAGACATAGGCGACGTCAGGCTTGTCGATCCCCATGCCGAAGGCGATGGTCGCCACCATCACCACGCCCGACAGGGTCATGAAAGCGTTTTGATTTGCTTCACGCGCCTCCTTGCTCATGCCGGCATGATAGGCCAGGGCGCGCACGCCGTTCTTCTCGAGGAACGCCGCCATCTCTTCCGTCTTCTTGCGCGACAGGCAATAGACGATCCCGCTGCGGCCGGCATGACGCTGCACGAAGCCCAGCAATTGGCGCTTGCTGTCCTGCTTGGCCTCGACGCCAAGCTTGATGTTCGGCCGGTCGAAGCCCAGCACCAGGGTTTCGACACGCCCGGCGAACAATTGTCCGGCGATGTCGGTGCGCGTCGCCTCGTCCGCTGTCGCCGTCAGCGCAATGATCGGCACATCAGGGAAAATGTCGCGCAGCCGCGACAACTCTTCATATTCGCGCCGGAAAGACGGCCCCCATTGGGAGATGCAATGCGCCTCGTCGACAGCGATCAGCCGGATGTCGAGCCTGGCTAGCGCCTCGATCATCCGCGCGGTCATCAGCCGCTCCGGTGCAAGATAGAGCAGGCGCGTCTGGCCCGCCGCGACGCGGCGCCATGCGGCGACATTGGCATCGCGGTCGAGCGAGGAATTGATCGTATTGGCGGCCACGCCGGCAAGACGCAATGCGGCGACCTGGTCCTGCATCAGCGCCACCAGCGGCGAAACGACAATGGTGAGACCGCCCAGGACCAGCGCCGGGACCTGGTAGCAGAGTGATTTGCCGGCGCCGGTCGGCATGACGGCCAGCACATGACGCCCGGCCAGCAGCGCCTCCGTCACGGCGTCCTGGCCGGGACGAAAATCGTCGAAGCCGAACACGTCCTTCAGGACGCGCCGCTTGGGATCCTCCGCCGGGACGCTCGCCGCCGCTGCCTGCATCAGGGAATTTCTATGATCGGCGCTGCCCGAAAAGGCATTGGGGGAACGGCCCGAGTCAGCGGCGACGTGACCTGCCAAAGCTCCCTGGCAAATCGTCGGGTGACCGCTTGGACAGCCGATTCGGACATTCGAACGCTCCTCAAGTCCTGTCTCCGTCGGCTCCGTCTGAAAGTTATCCGCCTCATTGGCGGATATGCGAGCGTGATTCCAGCCTCTATTCGCTTCGGCTGTGAATATCGCGCAACGGCTCGGGCCGATTAATCCTATCTTCACCATGATTCGGCAGGTTCAGGTCCTGCGGTGATGTTTTGAGTACCGCGGCGCCACAAGCGCCCAGGCAACACGCCCGCGTCTCTCCGGAGGCGCGGGCTTTTTGCTTCCGAGACAGGCTGCCGCTGCGTAGTGCCCTGCGGGGGTTCTCGTCAGACGAGGAAATCGGCGCGGTGCGGTGTAAAACTGTCGACCAGGCGGCCGGCCTCGAGCGCCTTGACGCCGTGGACCAAATTGGCAGGGACAATGAAGCTGCTTCCCGTTTCCATGATCTCGGTCGTGCCGTCGATGGTGACCTCGAAGCGGCCTTCGGCGACATAGCTCGCCTGGACATGCGGGTGCGAATGCAGCGCGCCGACACCGCCCTTGTCGAACCCGAATTCGACCATCATCAATTCGTCGGTGTGCAGCAGCACACGCCTGCGATTGCCATCCGGGGTCGGCGTCCACGCGCCCTCGCCGGCATGCGTAAAGATCTTCGTTCCGGTCATCGCCACATCCTCGTCATGGGCATGCGCCTCATCGCGCCAGCCAGCCGCCGTCCACCGGCACCACCGCGCCATGCATGTAGTTTGACGCCGGCGCCAGCAGGAAGACGGCCGCGTCGCCGATGTCTTCCGGCCCGCCCCAGCGCCCGGCCGGAATGCGCGCCAGAATGGCGGTGCTGCGGTCCGGGTCGGCACGCAGCGCCTCGGTGTTGTTGGTTTCGATGTAGCCGGGCGCAATACTGTTGACGTTGATGCCTTTCGACGCCCATTCGCAGGCGAGCAACCGGGTAATGCCGACCACGCCGTGTTTCGAGGCGGTGTAGGAGGCGACGCGGATGCCGCCCTGGAAGCTCAGCACCGAGGCGATGTTGACGATCTTGCCGCGCCGTTCGGGATCGGCAAGCACGCGCCGGGCAAAGCTCTGGCTGAGAAAAAACACCGTCTTCAGGTTGACGTCCATGACATCGTCCCAATCGGCTTGCCCCAAATCGACGGCGTCGGCGCGCCGGATGATGCCGGCATTGTTGACCAGCCCGTCGAGCGGCCCGGTTTCGTCCCAGACGCGATCGAGCATCGCCTGGGCGGCGGCGTGGTCGGCAAGATCGCAGCGCACCGCCTCGAAGCGGCCGCCCGACGCGCCGATCTTTTCCGCGGTCTCATCCATTGCAGAGCGGCCGACGCCGACCACCGCACCACCGGCGCGCGCGATCGACAGGGCGATGCCTTGGCCAATGCCGGTGTTGGCGCCGGTGACGAGAATGCGCTTGCCGGCCAGGCTGAAAGCCGAGAGGTCGCTCATCGCAGCTCTTCCATCGCTACCGGATCGACATCCGTATAGTCGACATTGTCGCCGGCCATCGCCCAGATGAAGGCGTAGTTGGAGGTGCCGGCGCCCGAATGGATCGACCAACCCGGCGACAGCACCGCTTCCTCGTTGCGCATGACGAGATGGCGCGTCTCGTCCGGCTCGCCCATGAAATGGAACACCCGCGCCGTCTCCGGCAGGTCGAAATAGAGATAAGCCTCCATGCGGCGGTCATGCACATGGCACGGCATGGTGTTCCAGACCGAGCCTGGGGCGAGCTGGGTCATGCCGACGACGAGTTGGCAGGTTTTGACGCCCTCGGCATGGATGAACTGGAAGATCGAGCGCTCGTTGCAGGTCGCCTGACTGCCGAGATCGAGGCGCTTGGCATCGCCGATGCGGATCAGCTGGCTGGGATGGCTCTGATGCGCCGGCGCGCTGAGCAGATAGAACTTGGCCGGCTCGGCTGGATTGACTGAGGCGAATGACACCTCATTGGCGCCCATGCCGAGATACAGCATGTCGCGGGGTTGCAGCTCGTAGGACTGGCCGCCGGCTTTGACGATGCCGGCGCCGCCAATGTTGACGGCGATCATTTCGCGGCGATCGAGAAAGTTCTTTGTTCCGGTCGGCTTGATCGCTTGCAGCGGAAGCGGTGTCCCGGCTGGCATGGCGCCGCCGACGATCATGCGGTCGTAATGCGTGTAGGTCAGGCCGATGCGGCCGAGCTGGAACAGGCCTTCGATCAGGAAATTGTGGCGGAGCTCGTCCGTCCCCATCGCCGCGGCGGTGACAGGGTCGATGGCGAAGCGCGAGGTGAAGTCGGTGTGGTTTTCAGTGTGATTCATTGCTGTCCCATTGGGCTGCCTCATTGGTCATTCGGTTGCCGCGGCCTTGACCGAATCGGCATAGAAAATCTGACGTGCATGCAGGCGCTCGCGATAGCGCTGCTGGCTGGCGCTGAGATGCGCGCGCATCGCTTCGCGCGCGGACTCGGCATCGCCAGATGTAATGGCGTTCAGGATCACCAGATGCTCGTCTTGCAGGCCGCGCTGATAGGCGTCGGATTGGGCGAGTTCTGTCGACCACGGCGATGTCACGTCGCAAGGAATGGCGCGCCGGCCGAGCACGTCGAGCATCTCGACATAGAACGGATTGTTGGTGGCGCTGGCGATTGCCCGGTGGAAGGCGAGGTCGGCCGGACCTGTCGGCTCGCTGTTCAACAGCAGCCGCTCGAACTCGAAGAACGCCTCCTGGATCGCCGCTTCCTGCGCGGCATTGCGACGGATAGCGGCCAGCCCGGCGGATTCGATTTCGATCGCCAGGCGCACCTCCAGCACGTTGAGCGCGATCGAATCCTTGCTGCCGATGTCCGCAGCCAGCGTGCCGAACATCGTCGAGATGTGCTCGGTGACGAAGACCCCGGCGCCTTGGCGCGGCTCGACCAGACCGTCGGCGGCAAGCTTGGCCAGCGCTTCGCGGATGACGGTGCGGCTGACCCCGAAGGTTTCGGTCAGCCGACCCTCGGTCGGCAGCTTTTGGCCTGGCTGGATCTCGCCCGCCTGCAACTGCTTGCGGATCGCCGCGACCACGGTCTCCGACAGCTTGGGCTTGCGTTCGACCTTCAGGTTGATTGCCATATCCGATGCCATTGCCAGCCCTTATTTGAAGACGCTCGGCAACCATAGCGAGATGGCCGGAATGTAAGTGACGAGCCCCAGCACCACGATGCCGGCCCCATAGAACGGCCAGATCGAGCGCATCGCTTCCCAGACGGATATCTTGCCCACCGCGCACGCCACGAACTGCACTGCGCCTACCGGCGGCGTGTTCAGCCCGATGCCGAAGTTGAGGATCATGATGACACCGAAATGCACCGGATCGACGCCGTAGGCCTGCGCCACGGGCAGGAAGATCGGCGTGCAAATGATGATCGTCGGCCCCATGTCCATGAAGGTGCCGAGGAACAGCATCAAGAGGTTGAGCAGGAGCAGCACGACCAGCGGATCTTCCGAGATCGCGTTCATCGAGGCTATCAGCGCTGCCGGCACTTTGAGGAAGGCCATCAACCACGAGAACGCCGCTGCCATGCCAATGATGAGCAGCACCATGGCCGTGGTGCGCACGGCGCCATGGGTGGCATGAACGAAACCTTCCCAGGTCATCTGCCGGTAGACCAGGACAGTCACGAGCAATGCATAGATGACGGCGATGCAGGAACTCTCGGTGGCTGTGAAAACGCCCGATCGCACGCCGCCGAAGATGATCGCTATCAGCAGCAGGCCTGGCACCGCGACCGCGAAGAGATGCGCGACGGCGGCGAAGCCAGGAAACGGCTCGGTCGGATAGCCGCGCGAGCGCGCCACGAAGTAGGCGGTGATCATCAGCGCCAGGGCCAACAGCAGGCCCGGGATGATGCCGGCGGTGAACAGGTCGGCGATGGAGATCTTTCCGCCTGCCGAGATCGAGTAGATGATCATGTTGTGCGACGGCGGCAGCAGCAGCGCGATCAGCGCCGCCATCGAGGTGACGTTGACGGCGTAATCCGCTCCATAGCCACGCGCCTTCATCTGCGGGATCATCAAGCCGCCCACCGCCGCGGCCTCCGCCACGGCGGAGCCCGAAATGCCGCCGAACAGTGTAGCGGTCGCGATGTTGACCTGCCCGAGGCCGCCGCGCATGTGGCCGACCAGCGAGCCGGCGAAGGCAACGATCTTGCTGGCGATGCCGCCGCGCACCATCAGGTCGCCGGCGTAGATGAAAAACGGAATGGCCAGCAGCGAAAAGACGCTCATGCCGGAATTCAGGCGCTGGAACACGATGAGCGGCGGCAGGCCCATATAGAGAACGGTGGCAAAGCTTGCGACGCCGAGGCAGAAAGCGATTGGCGTGCCGATGAGCATCAGGACGGTGAAGACGCCAAAAAGTATCCAGAGTTCCATGGCGTCAGACCTTCACGTTGGCTGTGTCGAGTTCGGCTGCGACTTCCGCCGGCGGCAATTCGTCGAGCGCATCGTCGATCGGCGCACCGGAGAGGCGAAGCACGACGCGCTCCAGCGTGAACAGCACGATGAGCACGCCTCCCGCGACAAGCGGGACGTAGTCCCAGCCCCCCGATATGCCGAGCGACGGCAAGGTGGCGCCCCAGGTCAGCGCGACCAGCTGGCTGCCATACCAGATCATGCCGATGCCGAAGGCGAGCGCGACGAGATCCGAGATCATCCTCAGCCAACGCTTTCCGCCTTTCGGCAGCACGTAGAGGAGGACGTCGAAGCCGAGGTGATAGTTCTCGCGCACCCCGACGGCAGCGCCGAGGAAAATGAACCAGCTCATCAGCATCACCGAGCCCTGCTCGGTCCAGCTTGGCGAGCGGTTCAGAACATAGCGGCCGAACACCTGCCAGGCGACGAAAGCGGTCATCAGCACCAGCCCGATGCCGGCGATCCACAGCGCCGCCGTGCTGACGCGCGACATCACGCGCGCGATGCCGGACAGGGACGGTCTCTGTTCTGAGCTGGAGGTCACTGGTTCTCTCCGCAAGAGGGGCGGGGGGGGGGGGGCCCCCCCCCCCCCCGGAAAGAACCCCCCCCCGGGGGGGGGGGCACACCCCGCGCGGGTGGGGGGGGGGGGGGGGTTTTTTTTGCGCGGCCCCCACCGGGCGGGGGTGGGGGGG
>NZ_JBVVQA010000031.1:0-72535 GCF_055811455.1 Mesorhizobium sp. WSM4845 | reverse complement strand
ACCCACCGCCCCGCGGGGCTGCCGGGCAAAACCCCGCGGGGTTTGCCGCCCTGGGCGGGTCTCTGTTCTGCGCTGGTGTTCAGTGGTTCTCCCCCAATGGGGGGGGGCGGGTAAGCCCCGCGCCGCCGCTGATCACTGCACGGCCCTGATGGCTTCGACCATCGCCTTCAGCTTGTCGTCCTTGACGTGCTTTTCGTAGACCGGTCCCATCGCGTCGATGAAGGGCTGCTTGTCCGGCGTCGTGATCTGCGAACCGGCCGCCTCGACCTTGGCACGCGATTCCTTGACCTTGGCGGCCCACAGCTCACGCTGCTTGGCGACGCTTTCCTTGGCGGCCGCTTTGAAGATCGCCTGGTCTTCCGGCGTCAGCTTGTCCCAGCTCGACTTCGCCATGACAAAGGCTTCCGGCACCATCGTGTGCTCGTCGAGCGAATAGTGCTTGGCGACTTCCGCATGCTTAGCGGTGTCGTAGCTCGGAAAATTGTTCTCCGCGCCGTCGATGACCCCGGTTTCGATCGCCGAATACACCTCGCCATACGGCATCGGCGTCGCGTTGGCGCCGAGTGCGGCCACCATGTCGACGAAGATGTCGGACTGGATGACGCGGAATTTCAAGCCGGCCATATCGGCTACAGTGTTGATCGGCTTCTTCGAATTGTAGAAGGAGCGCGCGCCGCCGTCATAAAAGGCGAGCAGCACCAGCCCGACCTGTTCGAACGCCGCCGCGATCTGGTCGCCGACTGGTCCGTCCATGACCTTGTGCATATGGTCTTCCGAGCGGAAGATGTAGGGCAGCGAGGGCACGGTGGTTTCGGGGATGAGTCCGTTGAACGGCGCCATCGAGACGCGGTTGAGGTCGATCACGCCGGAGCGCACCTGCTCGATCGTGTCCTTTTCCTCGCCGAGTTGCGCGGAATGATAGACATCGACCGAATAGCGGCCGGCCGTACGCTCCTTCACCAGCTCGCCAAAATATTTGACAGCCTCGACCGTCGGATAGCCGTCCGGGTGCGTGTCGGACGAGCGCAGGACCGTCTGGGCGCTTGCCGTTCCGGCCATCAGTGCGGCGGCCAGTAGCGTAGCTCCCGCCAGTCTAGAAAAATGCAGCATTGGTTCCTCCCGTTTGAACGATGGCGGCAAGCGCCGTTAGAGCCGGTACGCCTTTTTCGCGAGCGTATAGGCAAGTTCCTGCGCCAACTCGTGCGCCTCGTCCTCGCGGAGCCGGTGCTCGGCGACGAGACGCGCAAGAAAGGCGCAATCGACCCGACGCGCCACATCGTGGCGAGCCGGGATGGATGGAAAGGCGCGGGTGTCGTCGTTGAAGCCGACGGTGTTGTAGAAGCCGGCTGTCTCGGTGGTCATCTCGCGGAACCGGCGCATGCCCTCCGGGCTGTCGTGGAACCACCAGGCCGGCCCGAGCTTCAGCGCCGGATAGACGCCGGCGAGCGGCGCCAGTTCGCGCGCATAGCTGGTCTCATCGAGCGTGAAGAGGATGACGGTGACGTCGCGCTCCAGCCCGACGCAATCGAGCAGCGGCTTCAGCGCCGTCACATAGTCGGTTCTGGTCGGGATATCGAAACCCTTGTCCCTGCCGAACTTGTGGAAGACGGCAGGCGAATGATCGCGCCAGGAGCCGGGATGGATCTGCAGGACGAGCCCATCGTCGCGGCTCATCTTGGCCATCTCGGTCACCATCTGGGCGCGAAACAGTTTTCGCTCACGCTCGTCGTCCGAGCCCCGGCGGATGCGGTTGAACAGCTCCTGCGCGGCGGCATCCGACAGATTGGCGGTCTCCGCTGTCGGATGGCCGTGATCCGACGCGGTCGCGCCAAAACTTTTGAAGAAGGCCCTTCTCTGGCGATGCGCATCGAGATAGCCGGCCCAGCTGCCGGTGTCGCAGCCGGTGATGTCGCCGAGCCGATCGAGATTGGCAGAAAAGCCTTCGAAATCGGGATCGACGACGGCGTCCGGCCGATAGGCGGTGACGACGCGGCCCTCCCAGCCGCTGTCGCGGATCATCTGGTGCCATCTGAGATCGTCGAGCGCGCCTTCGGTCGTCGCGATGACCTCAATGTTGAAGCGCTCGAACAGGGCTCGCGGGCGAAAATTCTCCCACTGCAGCAAGGTCGAGATCGTGTCGTAGTGGGCGTCGGCGGTTGCGGCCGTCAGCGGCTCTTCGATGCCGAACAGGTAGGCAAGCACATGGTCGAGCCATAACCGCGTCGGCGTGCCGCGGAACAGATAATAGTGCTCGGCGAAGCGGCGCCAGATCGTCCTGCCGTCGGTCTCCACCGGTGAGCCGTCGAGCGTTGGCACGCCGAGATCCTCGAGCCGGACGCCCTGGCTGAACAGCATGCGGAAGATGTAATGGTCCGGCACAACAAGCAATTGCGCTGGATCGGAAAACGCCTCGTTGAGCGCATACCAGCGCGGATCGGTGTGACCGTGCGGGCTGACGATCGGCAGATCCTTGACAGCGGCGTAGAGATCGCGGGCGAGCGACAGCGGACGCGCCTCCGAGGGAAACAGCAGATCCGGATCGGTCAATGCGGCCACGTCGTTCCTCCCAACCCGGCCATCGGTAGGATCGGAAAGAAATAATGTCAACATACAAAAAATAGATTGTTGTATGATGACTTTAACGCGCCGTCAGCCCATTGTGCGGGAACGAAACGGATGTTACGCCGCATGCTGGCCACGCCCGGCACGAGCTCGATCAGACGCATCGCACGATGACAGACAGACGCCTTTCCAACAGCACGCGGCAGGCATTGCCGGCTTCGGTCGCGGTCCCCGGATACGACCGCAACCGTGTCGTACCCGGCATCGTCCATCTCGGCGTCGGCGCATTCCACCGCGCCCATCAGGCAGCCTATGTCGACGACTGCCTGGAGGCAGGAGAGACGGATTGGGGCATTGTCGGCGTCTCGCTGCGAAGCGCCGACACACGCGACGCGCTGGCGCCGCAGGACGGACTTTACACGCTGGCGGTCAGGAGCAGCGACAGCGAAAGCCTGCGCGTCGTCGGCTCGATCCTGTCGATGCTGGTGGCGCCGGAAGATCCCGGTGCGGTGCTGGCCGCGCTGACTGATCCGCGCACCGCCATCGTCACACTGACGATCACCGAAAAAGCCTATCTCAGGGCGGCGGGTGGCGGATTGGACACAGCCCATCCCGACATCGTCCACGATTTAGCCAACCCGCAAATGCCGCGGACGGCGCATGGTTTTCTGGCCGAATCGCTTGCGCGCCGCCGCGTCGCCGGTATCCAGCCATTCACCGTGCTGTGCTGCGACAATCTCCCTGCCAATGGCGCCACGCTGCGCCGGCTGCTGGTCGAATTCGGCGCTTTGCGCGGTACCGATCTCGCCCGCCACATCGCTGACGAGGTGGCATTTCCGTCGAGCATGGTCGATCGCATCGTGCCGGCGACCACCGATGCCGACCGGGCACGGATATCGGGCCAGCTCGGCGTCGTCGACGCCTGGCCTGTCATGACCGAGCCGTTCTGCCAATGGGTGGTCGAAGACGATTTCCCGGCGGGCAGGCCGGCCTGGGAAAGGTTCGGCGTCACCATGGTCGGTGACGTCGGGCCGTTCGAGGACATGAAACTGCGCCTGCTCAACGGCTCGCATTCGGCGATCGCCTATCTTGGCCTGCTCAGCGGCTATGAGACGGTCGACCGCGCCTTCGCCGATCCGGCGATCCGGCAATTCGTTGACGGATTGTGGGCCGAGGCGATCACGACACTGCCGAAAGACGCCGGGCTCGACACGACCGACTACACGGCCCAGCTCGCCAAGCGTTATTCGAACACCGCGCTCGCCCATCGGACGGCGCAGATCGCCAATGATGGCAGCCAGAAACTGCCTCAGCGCATCATTGCCTCGGCAATGGAGCGGATGAGTAACGGTGCCCCGCCCGCCTATCTGATGCTGGTGGTGGCCGCCTGGATCGCGGCTTGCGAGGCGCGCGGCAAAGCCTTGCCGGAAAACCACTTCACCGACCCGCTCGACTTGGCTTTGGCCGCACTCGACACTCGGCATCTGTCGGCTGGCGAAGCGGTGGTGGCGGTGTTCGACCTGGCCGGCTTCGCCAAGGGCGGTGCCGAGCGCCTGACGCTGATCGACCTCGCGGCCGCCCATCTCGAACGCCTGCGCCAGGGCGGCGTGGCTGCTGCTTTCACAGCGCTGGGCATTGAGGGCGAAAAGCTCTGAGGCCGGCCTGCAACGCGCCATGCGCGCGGTAGATCGCGAACGGGCTGAGGCACTTACCTTCTCCCCTTGTGGGAGAAGGTGGCCTCGCGAAGCGAGGTCGAATGAGGGGTGCTCCAGCTTGGCGCCGACAGCACTCCGTCCAACACCCCTCTTCCGTCTTGGCGCTGCACGCCAATCCACCTTCTCCCACAAGGGGAGAAGGCAAGAGGGCGCCCCGCCCTATGCCGGCAAAATCGCGCCTTCGAGTGTGGTGAGCTGGCTAAGGAACTGCTCGGCCTTACTGCGCGTCTCGTCGTCCTTGGCGTCGGCGACGTCTTCCCTGGCTTCCTGGATACGGCGGGCGAGGTCGGCGCGGTCGATGTCGCCGACGGCTACAGCCGATTCGGCCAGCAGCGTGCAGCCGGCCGGAACAATGTCGGCAAAGCCGCCGAACACGACGTAGCGCTCTGCCTTGCCTTCTGCGGTCTTCACCGTGACGACGCCGGGCTTGATCGTGGTCATGACCGGCGCGTGATGGGCCATGACGGTCATTTCGCCTTCGGCGCCGGGAATGACGACGGATTCGACCTGCTCGGAAACCAGCAGGCGCTCCGGCGAGACCAGTTCGAATTTGAAAGCTTCAGGCATGATCAACTCAGCGAATGGTGAATGGTGAATGGTGAATGGTCCGAAAGACCTTCACTCAGCCTCGATTTCCTGTCCGCTGCTCCCCATTCACAATTCACTATTGACCATTCACCAATCACGCCGCTTCGGCCGCCAGGCGCTGTGCCTTCTCGACCGCTTCTTCGATGCCGCCGACCATGTAGAAGGCGGCTTCCGGCAGGTGGTCGTAGTCGCCGTTGCAGAGGCCCTTGAAGCCCTTGATAGTGTCGGCGAGATCGACCAGCTTGCCCGGCGCGCCGGTGAACACTTCGGCGACGAAGAAGGGCTGCGACAGGAAGCGCTCGATCTTGCGGGCGCGGGCCACCGTCTGCTTGTCCTCTTCCGACAGCTCGTCCATGCCCAGGATGGCGATGATGTCCTGCAGCGACTTGTAGCGCTGCAGGATCGACTGCACCTGGCGGGCGACCTGGTAGTGCTCTTCGCCGACGACCATCGGGTCGAGCATGCGCGAGGTCGAATCGAGCGGATCGACGGCCGGATAGATGCCCTTTTCCGAGATCGCGCGGTTGAGCACGGTCGTCGCGTCAAGGTGGGCGAACGAGGTCGCCGGCGCTGGGTCGGTTAGATCGTCGGCCGGCACGTAGATAGCCTGCACCGAGGTGATCGAGCCCTTGGTCGTCGTCGTGATGCGCTCCTGCAGCGCGCCCATGTCGGTGGCCAGCGTCGGCTGATAGCCCACGGCCGAGGGGATACGGCCGAGCAGCGCCGACACTTCGGAGCCCGCCTGCGTGAAGCGGAAGATGTTGTCGACGAAGAACAGCACGTCCTGGCCCTGGTCGCGGAAATATTCGGCAACTGTCAGCCCGGTCAGGCCGACGCGGGCGCGTGCGCCCGGCGGCTCGTTCATCTGGCCATAGACCAGCGCCGCCTTGGATCCTTCGCCGCCGCCCTTCTTGTTGACGCCGGACTCGATGAACTCGTGATAGAGATCGTTGCCTTCGCGGGTGCGCTCACCGACGCCGGCGAACACCGAGAAGCCGCCATGCGCCTTGGCGACGTTGTTGATCAATTCCTGGATCAGCACCGTCTTGCCGACGCCGGCGCCGCCGAACAGGCCGATCTTGCCGCCGCGGGCATAGGGTGCCAGCAGGTCGAGAACCTTGATGCCGGTGACCAGGATTTGTGCTTCCGTCGACTGCTCGACATAGGTCGGCGCCGGCTGGTGGATGGAGCGCATCTCGATGCCGTCGACCGGGCCTGCCTCGTCAACCGGCTCGCCGATGACGTTGATGATGCGGCCGAGCATGCCCGGACCGACCGGCACGGTGATCGGCGCGCCGGTGTCATAGACGTCCTGGCCGCGAACCAGACCTTCGGTCGAGTCCATGGCGATGCAGCGCACCGTGTTCTCGCCGAGATGCTGCGCCACCTCGAGCACGAGGCGATTGCCGACATTGGACGTTTCCAGGGCGTTCAGGATCGCCGGCAGATGTTCGCCGAACTGCACGTCGACAACGGCGCCGATGACCTGGCGAACCTTGCCGGCCAAGCCGGTCTTGTTGATGGCAACGGTCGGCGCCTTCGCCGCGGCAGCCTTGGCGGGCGCTGCCGCCTTCTTGGCCGGAGCCGCCTTCGCTGCCACTGCCGGAGCCTTTGCCGGTGCTGCCGCCGTCGCGGCGGTCTTCGGGGCCGCCTTCTGGGGGGTCGCTGCTTTCGCCATCGTCTTTACCCTTTTCGTCTCTTTGTTTCTCACGCGATCCGCCTGAAGGTCGCGACCTTCATGGGAGCGCGCCTAGAGCGCCTCGGCGCCCGAAATGATTTCGATCAATTCCTTGGTGATCTGCGCCTGCCGCTGGCGGTTGTAGGTGATCGACAATTTGTTGATCATGTCGCCTGCGTTGCGCGTCGCATTGTCCATGGCGCTCATCTTGGCGCCCATCTCGCCGGCGGCGTTTTCGAGCAGGGCGCGAAAAACCTGTACGGAAATGTTGCGCGGAATGAGATCGGAGAGGATTTCGCCCGGCTCCGGCTCGTATTCATAGACGGCACTGCCGCCGTCCGTCGCTTCGGCGGTAGCGGTAGGCACGCCTGCCGGGATGATCTGCTGGGTTGTCGGGATCTGGCTGATCACCGATTTGAACTGCGAGTAAAACAGCGTGCAGATGTCGAAGCCGCCCTCGTTGAAGAGCTGGATGACCTTCTTGGCAATGCCATCGGCATTGACGAAGCCCAGCGTCTTCACCTCGCGCAAGTCGACGCGCTCGAGGATCAGCGCCGCATAGTCGCGACGCAGGATGTCGAACCCCTTCTTGCCGACGCAGATGATCTTGACCTGTTTCCCGTCGGCCAAAAGCTTGCGGATGTGGTCGCGGGCAAGGCGTGCGATCTGCGAATTGAAGCCGCCGCACAGACCACGCTCGGCGGTGCAGACGACGAGCAGATGCACGTCGTCCTTGCCGGTGCCGGTCATCAGCGCCGGGGCCTCGCCGCCGCCGCCGATCGCCTGGGTGATGTTGGCCAGCACCGCGCCCATGCGCTCCGAATAGGGGCGCGCTGCTTCCGCCGCCTCCTGCGCGCGGCGCAGCTTCGCCGCGGCGACCATCTGCATCGCCTTGGTGATCTTCTGCGTCGCCTTGACCGAGGCGATACGGTTACGAAGGTCTTTTAGTGAAGGCATGCTTCAAACCTAATCCCGTCCGTCCGGCCGTCGTTCAAGCAAAGGTCTTGGCGAAGGTGTCGATCTCCGCCTTCAGCTTGGCGCGCAGATCGTCCGACAGCGCCTTCTCCTTGCGGATGCCGTCGAGCACCTCCTTGCCGGCCGAGCGCATGTGGCTGAGCAAGCCATGCTCGAATTTGCTGACCTGGTCGATCGCCAACTTGTCGAGATAGCCGTTGACGCCGGCGAAGATCACCGCGACCTGTTCTTCGACCCTGAGCGGCGAGAACTGCGGCTGCTTCAGGAGTTCGGTCAGGCGTGCACCGCGGTTGAGCAGGCGCTGCGTCGCGGCGTCGAGGTCGGAGCCGAACTGGGCGAAGGCCGCCATTTCGCGGTACTGCGCGAGCTCGCCCTTGATGGAGCCGGCGACCTGCTTCATCGCCTTGATCTGCGCCGAGGAGCCGACGCGCGACACCGACAGGCCGACATTGACCGCCGGGCGGACGCCCTGGAAGAACAGATTGGTTTCCAGGAAGATCTGGCCGTCGGTGATCGAGATGACGTTGGTCGGGATATAGGCCGACACGTCGTTGGCCTGGGTCTCGATAATCGGCAGAGCCGTCAACGAGCCGCCGCCATTGTCGTCATTGAGCTTGGCGGCCCGCTCCAGCAGGCGCGAATGAAGGTAGAAGACGTCGCCCGGATAGGCTTCGCGGCCAGGCGGGCGGCGCAGCAGCAGCGACATCTGGCGATAGGCGACGGCCTGCTTCGACAGATCGTCATAGCTGATCAGCGCGTGCATGCCGTTGTCGCGGAAATATTCGCCCATCGTGCAGGCGGTGAACGGCGCCAGGAACTGCATCGGCGCCGGATCGGAAGCGGTGGCGGCGATGATGATCGAATAATCGAGCGCGCCGCGCTCTTCGAGAACTTTCACGAACTGCGCAACGGTCGAGCGCTTCTGGCCGACGGCGACGTAGACGCAGTAGAGCTTTTCCTTCTCCGGGCCGTGCTCGTGCACCGATTTCTGGTTGAGCATTGTGTCGAGGATGATCGCGGTCTTGCCGGTCTGGCGATCGCCGATGACCAGCTCGCGCTGGCCGCGGCCGACCGGGATCAGCGCATCGATGGCCTTGAGGCCGGTCGACATCGGCTCGTTCACCGATTTGCGCGGAATGATGCCGGGCGCCTTGACGTCGACGCGCTTGCGCTCGGTCGCCTGGATCGGGCCCTTGCCGTCGATCGGGTTGCCGAGCGCATCGACGACGCGGCCGAGCAGGCCCATGCCGACCGGCGTATCGACGATGGCGCCGGTGCGCTTGACGATATCGCCTTCCTTGATGTCTCGGTCGGCGCCGAAGATGACGACGCCGACATTGTCAGCTTCGAGATTGAGCGCCATGCCGCGGATGCCGCCGGGGAATTCGACCATCTCGCCGGCCTGGACATTGTCGAGGCCGTAGACGCGGGCGATGCCGTCACCGACGGACAGAACCTGGCCGACTTCGGAGACCTCGGCCTCCTTGCCGAAATTCTTGATCTGGTCTTTCAGAATTGCGGAAATTTCCGCGGCGCGGATGTCCATCAGCCGACCTCTTTCAGTGCAAGCTTGAGCGAATTGAGTTTGGTTTTGAGCGACGTATCGATCTGGCGCGAGCCTATCTTGACCACCAGCCCGCCGAGCAACGACGGATCGACGGTCACGGTGATCGCGACATCCTTGCCGGCAACGCTTTTCAGCGCCGCCTTCAGCTCGGTTTGCTGGGCGTCGGTCAGCGCATGCGCCGAGGTCACTTCAGCGGCGGTCTCGCCACGATGCTCGGCGGCGATCTGGCGGAATGCCTTGATCATGCCGGGAATGGCGAACAGACGGCGGTTCTGGGCGACGACGCGCAGGAAATTGCCGGTGAGGCCGGTGATCCCTGCCTTGTCGGCGATCGCCGCAATGGCCTTGGCCTGGTCCTCGCTGGAGAACACCGGGCTGTTGATCAGGCGGGTCAGATCAGCACTGCCTTCGAGCATCGCCGCGAAACTGTTGAGGTCGGCCTCGACCTGGCCGACCGAATTCGCCTGGAGCGCGAGCTCGAACAGCGAACCCGCATAGCGCTCTGCGACACCTGAGATTGGCGATGACGATTGGGCCACGGACCGTCTTTTCTCTTGTCTGACAGGCCGCAGATTATTGGCGCGAGCGAAAACTCTGGCTAAATCTTTGACCTTACTGCATTTTTCCAAGCACGAAGACGCGGCTTCCGCTATCCCCGGCCGAAAGTCGATTGCCGTCTAGCACAGGCATTTTAAGACCGCAATGCGTCGCCCCGCATGGTTTTCAGGCACTATTGTCGCATCCGGCGGCGCGGTTCGACCGCCGGTCCCGAATTAGCCTTTGATTCAAGGCACAAAGCCGAAAGCGAAGGCAAGCGGCAGCGCCGCCAGCACCAGTTCGACCACGATGGACGCCCAGTTGAAAGGTGTGTTGGCGCTGTCCGACATCATCGACAGCAGGCGACCGAAGGCGGTGAACAGCCAGGAAAAGCCAAGCGCCATGTAGAGCAGCGGTTGCGCCAGCAGAATGCAGCACAGGCCGACGCCGAGATAGAAGCCTGACATCCTGCCGCGCCCTTCGGCGATCGCCGCCGCCTTTTCGGGCTTGACCTGCAGTCTGAGTATCCGGAAAGCCAGTGCCGGCGCCAGGAACAACATCAGCCCGAACAGCAAGGTCACGACGGCGCTCGACCACGCCAGCCATTCGCCCTGGCTCATCGGCCACGGAAACGCAAATTCCATACTGTCCCCTCGCAAATGGCTGTTTCGAAATTTCGGGCATTCTAGCGAAGGAAGAGACATGCGCCAGATGCGCGTCACGAATTACGGGCGCGCATCAGTTCAACGCGAACACGACCGCCGCCTCGGTATGGATGCGCGTCGTACCAAGAGCTTCATGACGGGCTGTTCCTCCTTTTTGGAACGCTATGCATTATGACCACATGAGACCACACAGGGAGTGAGGCGCTCGAGGTGTGGTGCTGGAATATATTGCAAGACCCGCCTGCGGCCGACTAGACTAACTCCAAACGCCTCACAAAAAGCTCTGCGGGTCGATGTCGACCTGCACGCGCACCGAGCCCCGCAGCTTCGGTCCCTCGGCCAGCATGGTGCGGATGAACCCTTGCATGTCGGCGCGCCGCTCGCCCTGGATCAGCAGGCGAAAGCGATGGCGGCCGCCGATCAGCGACAGCGGCGCCTCGGCCGGGCCGAGCACGAACAGATCGGCGGCCTGAGGTGCGGCGCGCCGCAAACCCCGCGCATGGCCCTCCGCTTCCGCCCGCGTCGCAGCACTGACGATGACGCCGGCGAGCCGGCCGAAAGGCGGCAGCACCGCCCGCTCGCGCTCAGCGATTTCGCGCTCGTAAAAAGCCTCGGCGTCGCCGGAGACGATCGCCCGCATGACCGGGTGGTCGGGCTGGAAGGTCTGCAGCAGGCCAAGGCTCTTCTTGCCGGTGCGGCCGGCGCGGCCGGTCACCTGGCTGAGTAGCTGGAAGGTGCGTTCGGCGGCGCGCGGATCGCCATTGGCCAGGCCGAGGTCGGCGTCGACCACGCCAACCAGTGTCATGTTGGGGAAATTGTGGCCCTTGGCGACGAGCTGCGTGCCGATGACGATGTCGGCCTCGCCATTTGCGATGGCTTCAAGCTCCAGCCTCAGCCGCCGCACGCCGCCCATCAGGTCGGACGACAGGACGATGGTGCGGGCGTCGGGGAAATGCGCGACGACCTCTTCGGCGATGCGCTCGACGCCCGGCCCGCAGGCGACCAGATGGTCGAGCGTGCCGCATTCCGGGCAGGCCTCGGGCCGCCGTTCATTGTGCCCGCAATGGTGGCAGACGAGCTGGCCGCGAAAGCGGTGCTCGACCAGCCAGGCCGAGCAGACCGGGCAACCGAAGCGATGGCCGCAGACCCGGCACAGCGTCAGCGGCGCATAGCCGCGCCGGTTGAGGAACAGCAGTGACTGTTCCTTCTTCTCCAGTGTCTGGCGCATATGGCCAAGCAGCACCGGCGACAGGAAGCCGCCGCGTGCCGGCGGGGCGCGGCGCATGTCGATCGTCTTCAGGTCGGGAAGCGCCGCCTCGGCAAAGCGCGCCGAAAGCACCGCCCTGCTATAGCGGCCTTGGCTCGCATTGACCCGGCTTTCGACCGACGGTGTCGCCGAGACGAGCACGACCGGAAAGCCGCCGATGTGGCCGCGCACCACCGCCATGTCGCGGGCATTGTAGAAGACGCGGTCTTCCTGCTTGTAGGCAGGGTCGTGCTCCTCGTCGACGACGATCAGCCCAAGCTCCCTGAACGGCAAAAACAGCGCCGAACGCGCGCCGGCAACGACGCGCACGCCACCCTCCGCCACCTGCCGCCAGACACGCTCGCGCATCCTTGGCGGCAGGTCCGAGTGCCATTCGGCCGGCTTGGCGCCGAACCGTTCCTGGAAGCGCTCGAGGAAGGCGTGGGTCAGCGCGATCTCCGGCAGCAGGATCAGCACCTGCTTGCCGCGGTCGAGCGCCGCCGACACCGCCTCGAAATAGACCTCGGTCTTGCCCGATCCGGTCACCCCGTCGAGCAGCGTGACGCCGAATGCGCCGGCCGCGACATTGCTGCGCAGCATCTCGGCTGCATCGCGCTGGTCCGGCATCAGCGATGGCTGGGCGTAGCCTGGGTCGGGTGCTGCGACCACCGGTCGCGGCGGGATCATGACGGTCTCGAACACGCCTTGCGCCTTCAGCCCGTCGATCACCGTCGACGACACGCCGGCCGCATGCGCCAGCCCGGACCGCGTCCAGGCGAGCCCGCCTTCGGCTGTCTCCAGCACGCGCATCCTCGCATCCGTCACACGGTCGGGTCTGGCCAAGGTGCGTTGCAGCCCTTCGATCCACGGTTCCGGGTCGAAGGCCTCCGGCGCCCGCAGCAGCATACGCGCCACCATGCCGGGCGGCGACAGCGTGTATTGCGCGATCCAGTCGACGAAGCGGCGCATAGCGCGGTCGATGGGCGGGCAGTCGAAGACCTGCTCGATCGGGCGCAGTTTTTTGGCATCGACCTTTTCGACGGCTCCGTCCCAGACGATGCCGGCGACCTGGCGCGGGCCGAGCGGAACGCGCACGATCGAGCCCGGCACCACGCGCATGCCGGCGGGCACGGCATAGGTGTAGGGGCGCTCGGCGGGCATCGGCACCAGCACCGGTGCGGCCGCGACAAAGGGCGAATCTTCGATCATGAGGCGTGACCTTGCCCCGACTTTGGTCTAGATCAAAGTCCGACCCCAAATGTGCATGACACGCACTAGAGCGACGTGCGTCCATCCGGACGCACAAAGTACGCTCTAGAACTTTAAACCTCGCATCGTGCTTCCGAAAATCGATTCGATTTTCGGGCCGATGCGATAAAAATCTTCAGGAGACCGTCATGAAATTTTTTGTCGACACCGCCGATGTCAAGGAAATCCGTGAACTGAATGATTTGGGGCTGCTCGACGGCGTCACCACCAATCCTTCGCTGATCCTCAAATCCGGCGGCAAGATCGCCGACGTCACAAGAGAGATCTGCGAGATCGTCAAGGGACCGGTCTCGGCCGAAGTCGTCGCCACCGAATACAAGGACATGATGGCGGAGGCCAAGATCCTGGCAAGGATCGCCGATAATGTCTGCATCAAGGTGCCGCTGACGCTCGACGGCCTGAGGGTCTGCAAGGACATCCGGTCGGACGGCCGCATGGTCAATGTTACGCTGTGCTTCTCGGCCACCCAGGCGCTGCTCGCCGCCAAGGCCGGTGCCTCCTTCATCTCGCCCTTCGTCGGCCGCATCGACGACAGCGGCTGGGACGGCATGGAGCTGATTGCGGATATCCGCACCATCTACGACAATTATGATTTCCAGACCGAGATCCTGACCGCCTCGGTGCGCACGGTGAACCATGTCAAGCAGGCCGCACTGATCGGCGCCGACGTCATCACCGCGCCGCCGGCGACGCTGAAGGCGCTGGTCAAGCACCCGCTGACCGACAAGGGCCTGGAGCAATTCCTCGCCGACTGGGCCAAGACCGGCCAGACAATCGGCTGAAATCAAGACGCGGTGTTCACATAAAAAAGGCCGACCAATCGGCCTTTTTTTTTGCGCCATCAATTAGGCCTCGGCGGTAACCGGAACGTCTCGGCCCAAGCCGAAAAATTCTAACCGGCCACTGTCTTGCCGTGCTTGACCAGATCCTGCGCGATCGACAGGCGCAGCAGATCCGCCAGCTCGCGCGCCGCGCGGTTCTCGGCGTCGATTTGCGCCCGGTAGGAGGCAAACTCCTGACGCGGCCTGTCGAAGGACGACGCTATCGAGCGCTTGCCGGTCGCGATGGTCTTGCCGGTCCTGGCGTCGGTCAGGAGATAATTCGCGGTCAGTGTCACCGTGCCCGCCGTTGGCTCGTCGTCATCGGTCGTGATCTGCACGGTTGCAGCGGATTCAACAAGTTCGGTAACGCCGAGATCGAGCGAATAGGCGGGCGACGCCGGCTCGCCCGCACCCTGGCCGAGCGCGAAGATCAGATTGTTGCGGACCTGCTGGGCGTAACGGGTGTTGACCGGTTTGACCGAGATGGACCCGAGTTCGGCGGCAGCCCCGACTTGCGAGCCCGCCGACAGCGGCGCGCTCGAATAGAGCGGGCGCACCGTGCAGGCCGAAACCAGCGCAACCGAAGCGACCAGGCCATACAGCGTTATACGGCGCAGCAAATGCGTCACTTCTGTCTTCCTCGGATCAGGCAACGACATTGACGATCCTCTGCGGGACGATGATCACCTTGCGCGGTGCCCTACCTTCAAGCGCTTTCTGCACGAAGTCGAGAGCCAGAACCGCTTTTTCGACGGCACCTTGGTCCGCGTCGCGGGCAATTGTCAAATCGCCGCGCTTCTTGCCGTTGACCTGAACCGGCAGCACGATCTCGCTGTCGACGACAAGCGCCGGATCATAGACGGGCCAAGGCCGTTCGGCGACCAGATCGGTACCGCCGAGCGTCTGCCAGCATTCCTCGGCCAAATGCGGCATGACCGGCGCAATCAGATGGACGAGGATGTCGACGGCCTGCCGGCAGGCAGCCTTGAGCGCCGGATCGGCCTTGCCTTCGGCCGCCTCGTTGAGCGGCGTGTTGAGCGCATTGGCGAGTTCGTAGATGCGGGCGATGGCGCGGTTGAAGGCGAGCTTTTCAATGTCCTCGCCCACCGATTTCAGGATCTTGTGCGCGGCCTTGGAAACAGTCCCTGCCTCGCCCTGCTGCGCCGCTGCCGGCTGGATTCCGGCGAGCGATTCGGCGGCTGTCGACACCAGGCGCCAGATACGCTGGATGAAGCGGTGCGCGCCGGCGGCGCCCTCGTCGGTCCATTCGACGTCACGTTCGGGCGGCGAGTCCGACAGCATGAACCAGCGCGCGGTGTCGGCGCCGTAGCCGTCGGTGATCTCTTCGGGGCTCACCGTGTTCTTCTTCGACTTCGACATTTTTTCGAGCGGGCCGATCACCGCCTCTTCGCCGGTCGCGATTTCTATGGCTCGGCGCTTGCCATCGACGTCCTCCAGCCGCACCTCGCTGGGCGCAAGCCAGCGGCTGTTCCCGCCACTGCCGACCCGATAGGTCTCGTGCACCACCATGCCTTGCGTGAACAGACCCCTGAACGGCTCGGCGAGGTCGACATGGCCGGTCTCACGCATGGCGCGGGTGAAGAAGCGCGAATAGAGCAGGTGTAAAATGGCGTGCTCGATGCCGCCAATATACTGGTCGACCGGCAGCCATTCGGTAGCTGCCTTGGCATCGGTTGGGTCGTTCGCCCGGGGCGCGGTGAAGCGCGCGAAATACCACGACGAATCGACGAACGTGTCCATCGTGTCGGTTTCGCGGCGCGCATCCTTGCTGCATTGCGGGCATTTGACGTGCCGCCAGGTCGGATGGCGGTCGAGCGGATTGCCCGGCCGGTCGAATTCGATGTCGTCGGGAAGCTTGACCGGCAGGTCCGCCTTCGGCACCGGCACGACGCCGCAATCCTCGCAATGGATCATCGGGATCGGGCAGCCCCAGTAGCGCTGGCGCGAAATGCCCCAGTCGCGCAGGCGGAAGTTGACCTTGCGCTCGGCCATCGGCCGGTTGCCGATGGTCTTTTGTTCCAGCAGCTTGGCCACTTCGTCGAACGCCTGATCAGGCTTCATGCCGTCGAGGAAGCGCGAATTGATCATCACGCCGTCGCCGACATAGGCCTCGTCGATGATCTGGAAGTTTCCCTGGATCTCGCCTTCCGGCATCACCACCGGAATGACCGGCAGGCCATATCGGTTAGCGAAGTCGAGGTCGCGCTGGTCACCGGACGGGCAACCGAATATGGCGCCGGTGCCGTACTCCATCAGCACGAAATTGGCGACATAGACAGGCAGCGTCCAGTTCGCGTCGAACGGATGGACGACTCGTATACCGGTATCCATGCCCTTTTTTTCGGCCGTATCCAGCGCCGCCACCGAAGTGCCCATGTGGCGAACCTCGTCGATGAACTTGGCCAGCGCCGGATTGTCTTCGGCCGCCTTCTTGGCCAGTGGATGGTCAACTGCGACCGCCATGAAGGAGGCGCCGAAGATGGTGTCAGGCCGCGTCGTGTAGACCTCCAGCTCACCCTCGCCAGCAATCGGCGCGGCCAGCGGCCAGCGGATCAGCAGGCCTTCCGAACGGCCGATCCAGTTCGCCTGCATCAGCTTGACTTTTTCTGGCCACTCGTCGAGGCCCTCCAGCGAGTCCAGCAGGTCCTGCGCATAGTCGGTGATCTTGAAGAACCACTGCGTCAGCTCGCGCTGTTCGACCAGCGCACCGGAGCGCCAGCCGCGTCCCTCGATGACCTGCTCGTTGGCAAGCACCGTCATGTCCTCCGGATCCCAGTTGACCTTGGAGGATTTGCGCGTCACCAGCCCCTTCTCGACGAAATCGAGGAACAGCATCTGCTGGCGGTGGTAGTAGTCGACATCGCAGGTGGCGAATTCGCGCGCCCAGTCGAGCGACAGGCCCATGACCTTGAGCTGCTCGCGCATGGCGGCAATGTTCTGATAGGTCCAGTCCTTGGGATGGACCTTGTTCTGCATCGCCGCGTTCTCGGCCGGCATGCCGAAGGCGTCCCAGCCCATCGGGTGCAGCACGTTGAAACCCTTGGCCCGCTTGTAGCGCGCCACCACGTCGCCCATCGTGTAGTTGCGGGTATGGCCGATATGGATGCGCCCCGACGGATACGGAAACATCTCGAGCACGTAGTATTTCGGACGCGGGTCGTCGTTGTCAGCCTCGAACAGCTTCTTGGCGTCCCAGGCCTTCTGCCATTTGGGCTCTGATGCGCGCGGATTGTATCGTTCGGTTGCCATTGGATGTTTTTCACTTAAAAAGCATGCGCGAACAGCCGGACATGCCCGGCGGCTCAGGAAATGTCGTCGCGGTGTTCACCATGGATTGCCGGACCCGTCAACTGCGACGCCCCGGCCAGAACAAAAACCAGAGTCAGGATATAGGCATGGCGAGCGCCGTCGAACAGTTTTTCACGGTCAAGGCGAGGATCGCCGCCGCCGAGCGCGAGGCAGGACGGCAAGCCGGCGCGGTGACGCTGGTCGCGGTCTCGAAGACCTTCAGCGCCGACGATATCCGCCCGGTCATCGACGCCGGCCAGCGCGTCTTCGGCGAGAACCGCGTCCAGGAAGCACAAGCCAAATGGCCAGCGCTGAAGCAAGCCTTCCCCGACATCGAGCTGCACCTGATCGGTCCGCTGCAATCGAACAAGGCGAAGGAAGCAGTCGCCCTGTTCGACGTCATCGAGACGGTCGATCGCGAGAAGATCGCCGCCGAACTCGCCAAGGAAATCGCCAGGCAAGGCCGGTCACCAAAACTCTACGTTCAGGTCAACACCGGCTCGGAACCGCAAAAGGCAGGGATCGAGCCGCGCGAAGCCGTACCCTTCGTTACGCGCTGCCGCGAGGTCCATGGTCTCGCCATCGAAGGCCTGATGTGCATTCCGCCGGCCGATGAGAATCCCGGCCCGCATTTCGCGCTGCTGGAAAAGCTCAGCACGGAGGCAGGGGTGGAGGCGCTTTCGATGGGCATGTCCGGCGACTATGAAACCGCGATCGCCTTCGGTGCAACCAGCATCAGGGTCGGCTCGGCGATCTTCGGCAGCCGCTAGCGGACAGTTGGTCCAGAGCCACCCGGCCGTTACGCCAACAAGTAGAAACGAAACGTATCGTTCCTATATCGACCGGGTCATTCCAAAACTTTCCGGAGCCGCACCATGCGCTACAGTCAACTTGGAAACACGGGGATGTTTGTCTCCGAACTGTGTCTCGGCACCATGACCTTCGGCGCCGCCGACCAAAACAACCAATGGGGCCTGATCGCCAGCCTCGACCAGGATGGCGTCGACAGGATCGTCCAGCGCTCGCTCGCCGCCGGCATCAATTTCTTCGACACGGCCGATGTCTATTCCTTCGGCGCATCGGAACGGTTTCTCGGCCAGTCGCTGCGCAATCTCGGCATCGAGCGGCAGGACGTGATCATCGCCACCAAAGTCCATGGCGCCATGGGCGACGGCCCCAACCAGCGCGGCTCCTCGCGCGGCCACATCATAGATTCGGTCGACGGCAGTCTCGAACGGCTGCAACTGGACCATATCGATCTCTATCAGCTGCACGGCACCGACGCGGTAACGCCGATCGACGAGACGCTCAGGGCGCTCGACGATCTGGTTGCCAGCGGTAAGGTCCGCTATGTCGGCGTCTCGAACTGGGCGGCCTGGCGCATCGCCAAGGCATTGGGCATCGCCGAACGCAAGGGCTTTGCCCGTTTTGAGACGGTCCAGTCCTACTATTCGATCGCCGGCCGCGATCTGGAGCGCGAGATCGTGCCGCTGCTCAACGAGGAGAAGCTTGGGCTGATGGTCTGGTCGCCGATGGCGGGCGGGCTGCTTTCCGGCAAATACGGACCCGGCGCGCCTGGCAATGGCGAGGGCCGCCGCGCCAGCTTCAATTTCCCGCCGGTCAATGAAGACCGCGCCTGGGCGGCGGTCGCCGTCATGCGCGAGATCGCCGGCAAGCACGGCGTCAGCGTCGCCACGGTGGCACTTGGCTATGTCTTGGCCAAGCCTTTCGTGATGAGCGTGATCATCGGCGCCAGCCGCATGGAGCAGCTCGAACAGAACCTTGCCGCCACCGAGTTGAAGCTCGACAGCGACGATCTTGCTCGTCTCGACGAAGTCAGCGCGCTGCCATCCGAATATCCGGGCTGGATGCTCGAGCGCCAAGCGGCTGGCCGGCGTCCGGCGCCCTTTGCGGAGAAGAAGTAAATCTCATCTTCGATTTCGGGAGCCGGCGGGCTCCCGATCTTTCTTGGGCTCAGCTCAGCCGGACCGTCTCGACCAGAAAGTCGAGAAAGGCCCGCACTCGGGCCGGCAAATGTTTGCCCTGGCCGACGTAAACAGCGTGGGTAAGCTCCTCGTCGCCGGGGTTGAAGTCCTCCAGAAGCGGGACCAGCCGGCCGGCGGCGATGTCGGGCTCGACATGCCAGCGCGCCAGCCGGGCGATGCCAGTGCCCGAAAGCGCCATCAGCCGCATCGCCTCGCCGTCGCTGACCAGCGCGTTTCCGGTGATCGGGACGATGAAGGCGTCGCCGGCCGCAGCGACGAAGGGCCAGCCGTCGACATGGCGCACGAAGCAGAAACCCATCCGGTTGTGATGATCGAGATCGGCCGGCGTTTGGAGCGCGCCATGCGTCCTGATGTACGATGGCGCGGCGACGACGACCAGCCGGCTCTGCCCGAGCTTGCGCGCCACCAAACGTGATTCGCCGAGCGGCCCGGCGCGGATGGCGACATCGGCGCGCTCCTCCATCAGGTCGATGACATTGTCGGTCAAAACCAGATCGATGGCGATTTCCGGATAGCGTTCGAGAAAGCGCGGCAAGAGCGGGATCAGCCGGTGCTGCCCGAACGGCACGTAGCTGTTGACCCTTAGCCGGCCGCGCGGCGCAGCACCAGCCGCCGCCTCGCGCTCGGCTGCCGCCATGTCGGCCAGGATGCGCACGCCGCTGTCGAAGAACGCCGCGCCTTCCGGTGTCAGTTGCAGCTTGCGCGTCGAACGGCTGATCAGCCGCGCGCCAAGCCGCGCCTCCAGCCGCGCAATCAGCTTGCTCACCGCCGACGGCGTCATCCGCAGCATCCGCGCCGCAGCAGAAAAACTGCCCGCTTCGACGACACGGACAAACACTTCGATCTCGCCGGAGCGGTTGATGTCAGGCCTCGCCATTCGTGAATCTATTTCACAGACAATGTGCCCGACGCAAGGCTGGTTCACAGCACATGGCAACACGATCTTCCGGGTCGGGGCGCAGGAGGACACGGCGTCCTGTCGTCAAAACTGCTGTCATCGGAGTGGGAACCGCAATGCCTCTTGCACTTTATGCTCTCGCCGCTGGTGCGTTCGGCATCGGTGTCACCGAATTCGTCATCATGGGCCTGCTGCTCGACGTCAGCGCCGATCTCGGCGTCTCGATCTCGGCCGCCGGCCAGTTGATCTCCGGCTATGCGCTGGGCGTCGTCATCGGCGCGCCGCTGCTGACGATCGCCACCGGCCGCTGGCCGCGCAAGACCGTGCTTCTGGCGCTGATGGCGGTCTTCACGCTGGGCAACCTCGCCTGCGCGCTGGCCCCCGACTACTGGACGCTGATGGCTGCCCGCGTGCTCACCGCCTTCGCCCACGGCACCTTCTTCGGCGTTGGTTCGGTGGTTGCGACCGGGCTGGTGGCGCCCAACAGGAAGGCCTCGGCGATCGCCCTGATGTTCACCGGCCTGACCATCGCCAACATCCTCGGCGTGCCCTTCGGCACCTGGCTCGGCCAGGCCTTCGGCTGGCGGGCGACCTTCTGGGCGGTAACCCTGGTCGGCATCGTCGCCTTCGCCATCATTCTCCTGCTGGTGCCGCGCAGCCCGGCAGCGCTGGAAAAGAGCGACCTGCGCGGCGATCTCGCCGTGCTCGGCCGCGCCCCGGTTCTGCTTGGCTTCGCCACCACCGTGCTTGGTTATGCCGGCGTCTTCGCCGTCTTCACCTATATCGCCCCCCTGCTGACCGAGATCACCGGTTTTGCGGAAGCGGCGGTGTCGCCGATCCTGCTTGTCTTCGGCGGCGGCCTCATCGCCGGCAATCTCGCCGGCGGCAAGTTCGCCGACCGCTGGCTGGTGCCTTCCGTCCTCGGCAGTCTCGTTGTGCTGGCGCTGGTGCTCGGCACGATGACCTTCGCCCTGCACAGCCGGGCGATGGCCGTCATCCATGTCGGCCTGCTCGGCGCCGCCGCCTTCGCCACCGTAGCGCCGCTGCAGATGTGGGTGCTGGAAAAGGCTGAAGGCGCCGGCCAGAGCCTCGCCTCGTCCTTCAACATCGCCGCCTTCAACCTCGGCAACGCCGCCGGCGCCTGGCTCGGCGGCATGGTCATCGCGCATGGCCCCGGCCTCGGCGCCGTCACCTGGGTCGCCGCCCTGCTGCCGCTCTCGGCGCTCGCCGTGGCGTGGCTGGCGCTGCGCCTCGATCGCCCGACGCTTGGAGAACCGGCATCTGCCCGCTCGTAGCAACCCGACGAACCCCTTAGACATCACAGGAGAAAAAGATGGATTATCGACGTCTTGGCGCCTCGGGCCTGAAGGTTCCGGCGCTCTCGTTCGGCGCTGGAACCTTCGGCGGCTCGGGGCCGCTGTTCGGCGCCTGGGGCAACAGCGATGCGACGGAAGCGCGGCGGCTGGTCGACATCTGCCTGGAGGCCGGCGTCAACCTATTCGACACCGCCGACGTCTATTCGAACGGAGCCTCCGAGGAAGTGCTCGGCGCGGCCGTCAAGGGCCGCCGCGATGCCGTGCTGATTTCGACCAAGACCTCGCTGCCGATGGGCGACGGACCCAATGATGCCGGGTCCTCCCGTTCGCGCCTCATCAACGCGGTCGAGGACGCGCTCAAGCGTCTCGGCACCGATTACATCGACCTGCTGCAGCTGCATGCTTTCGACGCCGCAACGCCGATCGAGGAAGTGCTGTCGACGCTGGACAGTCTCGTGCGCGCCGGCAAGCTGCGCTATGTCGGCGTCTCCAACTTTTCCGGCTGGCAAGTGATGAAATCGCTCGGGCTGGCGGACAAGCACGGCTACCCGCGCTACGTCGCCCATCAGGTCTACTATTCGCTGGTCGGGCGCGACTATGAATGGGAGTTGATGCCGCTCGGCCTCGACCAGGGCGTTGGCGCGCTGGTGTGGAGCCCGCTCGGCTGGGGCCGCCTGACCGGCAAGATCCGCCGCGGCGAGCCACTGCCGGAAAAAAGCCGGCTGCACGACACCGCAAGCTTCGGGCCGCCGGTCGAAGACGAGCTGCTCTACAGGGTTGTCGATGCGCTCGAAGCCGTGGCCAGGGAAACCGGCAAGACCGTGCCGCAGATCGCCATCAACTGGTTGCTGCAGCGGCCGACCGTCGCCTCTGTGATTATCGGCGCGCGCACCGAGGAACAGCTGCGCCAGAATCTTGGTGCCGTCGGTTGGTCATTGACATCAGACCAGATCAAGACGCTCGACGCAGCAAGCGCGGTGACCGCAGCCTATCCGTATTTTCCGTATCGCCGGCAGGAGGGTTTTGCCCGGCTGAGCCCGCCTGCGGTTTAATGCGCGCGGGCCGCCAGGCCGCGGGACAGCGCCCCCTATGGCCTGCCGGACATCTCCCCCACAAGGGGGAGATCGGCAGCTTCGCTGATCGTGCCACTCTTTCACAACGCTGGAGATCTGGCGAAAGCCGCTGCAACGTCCGATCTCCCCCTTGTGGGGGAGATGCCAAGTTTTGGCAAAGAGGGCAGGACAGAGGGGGGCGCCGGAAAACGCGGACCTCAACAGCCATACAACTGCAAGCTGACATCCTGCGCCGTTGCCCTAAACTAATGCAGCACGAACTCGCCATCGAGCTTCCGCCACTCATTGGGCGCGATCAGCTTCTGGTGCGAATAGCTCACCGAATGCAGCGGACCATCGAGCTTGGCCTGCCAGAATTCGATGAACCGGATCAGCACCGGAAATTTCGGAGCGATGTCATAGTCCTGCCAGATGAAGCTCTGCAGCAGATGCGGGTGATCGGGAAAATGATAAAGGATCTTGGCCGTGGTCAAGCCGTAGCCCTTGAGCATCAGGTCCATTTCGGAATGGTCGCGCATCGCGGTCCCCTGGTTGATTCTCCTTTCCTCCCAATTTGAAATTGTGCGCGCTATTTGCTTAATCGTCTATTGATATTTCGTAGTTAAAGGCCGGATTTACGACACAAAAACATGCAGTTAGCAGCGATCGTTGTCGAGTGCTGATAGCGGCGAAAACGACCTCTGCGGCATCCCGCCGCGCGAATCCAACGTCTAATGTTGCCGTCACCGCGGAACTGTTAATAATGCGCGCGAATTCGCGGCCGCTTCGCCGCGATGCCGCTCGGCGAGCAAGTCGGGCGGCCTGGTTTCGGGAGGAAGGCAAAGATATGTCCGAGGTTCATGTCCATCGCGTCCAGCCGGCGTGGAAGAAGAATGCGCTGATCGATAATGACACCTACCTGAAATGGTACGCCGACAGCGTGAAGAACCCGGACAAGTTCTGGGGCAAACACGGCAAGCGCATCGACTGGTTTAAGCCCTACAGCAAGGTCAAGAACACCTCCTTCGACGGCAAGGTCTCGATCAAATGGTTCGAGGACGGCCAGACCAATGTTTCCTGGAACTGCATCGACCGGCATCTGAAGAAGCGCGGCGACCAGACCGCCATCATCTGGGAAGGCGACAATCCCTACGACGACAGGAAGATCACCTATAACGAGCTCTACAGGCATGTCTGCCGGCTCGCCAATGTGATGAAGAAGCACGGCGTTAGGAAAGGCGACCGCGTCACCATCTACATGCCGATGATCCCGGAAGCCGCCTATGCGATGCTCGCCTGCACGCGGATCGGCGCCATCCATTCGGTGGTCTTTGGCGGCTTTTCGCCGGACGCGCTGGCCGGCCGCATCGTCGACTGCGAATCGACTTTCGTCATCACCGCCGATGAAGGCCTGCGCGGCGGCAAGTCCATTCCCTTGAAGGAGAACACGGACAAGGCGATCGACATCGCCGCGAAGAACTTCGTGATGGTCAACAAGGTCGTGGTCGTGCGCCGCACCGGCGCCAAGGTTGGTTGGGCTCCGGGGCGCGACGTCTGGTACCATGACGAGATCGCGACAGTTGAGGCGGAATGCAAGCCGGAGAAGATGAAGGCAGAGGACCCGCTGTTCATCCTTTACACATCGGGCTCGACGGGCAAGCCGAAGGGCGTGCTGCACACCACCGCCGGCTATCTCGTCTATGTCTCGATGACCCACCAATATGTCTTCGACTACCACGACGGCGACATCTACTGGTGCACCGCCGATGTCGGCTGGGTCACCGGCCACAGCTATATCGTCTACGGGCCGCTCGCCAACGGCGCCACCACACTGATGTTCGAAGGCGTGCCGAACTATCCGTCGCAATCCCGCTTCTGGGAGGTCATCGACAAGCACAAGGTCAACATCTTCTACACCGCGCCGACGGCTTTGCGCGCGCTGATGGGTGCCGGCGACGCCCATGTCACCAAAACCTCGCGCAAATCGCTGCGCGTGCTCGGCACGGTCGGCGAGCCGATCAACCCGGAAGCCTGGGAGTGGTATTTCGATGTCGTCGGCAACGGCAAGGTGCCGATTGTCGACACCTGGTGGCAGACCGAGACCGGCGGCATCCTGATCACGCCGCTGCCCGGCGCCACCCCGCTCAAGGCAGGTTCCGCGACGCAGCCGTTCTTCGGCGTCAAGCCGCAACTGGTCGACGGCGACGGCAAGGTGCTGGAAGGCGTTGCCAGCGGCAATCTCTGCATCGCCGATTCGTGGCCGGGCCAGATGCGTACCGTCTATGGCGATCACGAGCGCTTCGTGCAGACCTATTTTTCGACTTACAAGGGCAAGTATTTTACCGGCGACGGCTGCCGCCGCGACGCCGACGGCTACTACTGGATCACCGGCCGCGTCGACGACGTCATCAACGTCTCCGGCCACCGCATGGGCACGGCCGAGGTCGAATCCGCGCTGGTTTCGCACGAGAAAGTCTCCGAAGCCGCCGTCGTCGGCTACCCCCACGACATCAAGGGCCAGGGCATCTACTGCTACGTCACATTGATGGCTGGCGAGAAGCCGAACGAGGAGTTGCGCAAGGAACTTGTCGCCCACGTCCGCAAGGACATCGGCGCCATCGCCACGCCCGACAAGATTCAGTTCGCTCCGGGCCTGCCGAAAACCCGCTCGGGCAAGATTATGCGTCGCATCCTGCGCAAGATCGCCGAGGACGATTTTGCCGCGCTCGGCGATACCTCGACGCTGGCCGACCCGGCGGTCGTCGACGACCTCATCGCCAACCGGCAGAACAAGCGGGCATAAGAAACATCCGGTCGACGTTCGGCGGAAACCCGATCGGATGAGATCGGCTCGCTCCCGCTCTACCGATAAAGGTCCGCCCGCGTCGGCGGCAGTCCGCTCGGGCCCCGCGCGCGCTTGGTGACGACGGTCTGGAAAATCTGCGCCGAGGCGCGTTCGAAAGTGATCGAACAGCCGGTGAGATAAAGCAGCCAGAGGCGCGCCTTGGCTTCGCCGACCTCGGCGATCGCTTCATCGAAGCGTGCGTGGAGGCGCTCGGCCCACAGACGGCAGGTGCGGGCGTAGTGCTCGCGCAAATTCTCGACATCGTAGACAAGAAAGCCGTGCGCTTCGAGATTGCCGAGCGTCATGCCGATCGTGTCGAGTTCGCCGCCGGGAAAGATGTATTTGATCAGCGCTTTGAATTCCGGGCCCTTGCGCAAGGTCTTCTTGATGCTGCCCTTGTCGCGCCGGGTGATGGCGTGATGCAGATAGATGCCGCCCGGCTTGAGCAGGCGACGAATGGTCGAGAAATAGGCGGCGTGGTTGGCCAGCCCCAGATGCTCGAACATCCCGATCGACGAGATCTTGTCGAAGGAGCCGGACAGCTCGGCATAGGACTTTATCTCGATGGTGATGCGATCCTCCAGTCCCTCAGCACGGATGCGCTCGCGGGCGAGCTGGGTCTGGGCTTCCGACAGCGAGACGCCATGGCCGACGACGCCGTAATTTTTCGCGGCATGGATGAGCATGGCTCCCCAGCCGCAGCCGATGTCGAGCAGCCTTTCGCCGGGCTTCAGCCGCAGCTTGCGGCAGATATGATCGAGCTTGTCCTTCTGCGCTTGGTCGATGCCATTGGCGAAATCGGTGAAATAGCCGCAGCTATAGACCATGCGTTCGTCGAGGAAGAGCCGGTAGAAGGCGTTCGAAATGTCGTAGTGGTGCTGGATTGCCTGCCTGTTCGACCCGCTGACGAAGGGGTTGCGCCCGGAAAGGTCGGTCCGCGCCGTCATCTGTTTTCGCGAAAACAGCACGGCTGGCAGGTCGCGCAGGACCGCGAGCTTGGGCAACGACTTGAGCTTCGCCCTGAGCTTGCCCTGCGCAGGCAGAGCGTAGAAATCGAACAGCGACCCGTCTTCCACGTCGATGGTCTTGGAAATCCACATTTCGATCAGCGTCGAGAGGTTGGGCCGCCGCATCACCTGCCAGACGATGTCCTGGTCGTTGATGGTGACCACGGGGCCGGTGGCGGGGCCGATCCGCTCGCCGTTCCACAGCTTGACCGCGAAACCCGGCTTCAACGTCTCGATAACCGTTCGAACGATCCGTGCGGCTCTCTCGGCTGCCTCCATCCGCGTTCCTCCTGCTCAGCCCCTGGCGGTCCGGCAGCGACATTGCCTGTCCGATCGGATAGCCGCAAGCAGTTAGCGGCAAACGCGTACCGCATTTTCACGATGGCGCCTTGCCATTTGCAGATCGACACCCCATCATGAGGGCGTGTTCAACAAATCGAAAGGAGGTGATCCGATGTCGAGTGATTTCGTTTTCCAGAACGTGGCCTCAGCGGATTGCACTTTCGGGAAGCAGTCTTCCCGTTAAGGCGCGAGATGCGCGGCTGGCGACGCCTGGAGCGCCGCGCGTCCTTTGGATGCGCAAAGGACGCTCCAGCACTTTAAGTCACGTCGCTGCCATGAGCCGCGCCATGGACGGAAACACGGAAGGCCGCCGGCTTCGAAAGAAGCGGCGGCCTTTTCCTTGTCCGGATCCTGCCTGGTCAATGCCCTCTATTTGGTCAATGCCAGGCTTTCGATGTTGCGCGCTATATCCTGGAAAGCCTGGTTGAGCTCCGTCCCGTTCGCGGCCTGATAGAAGTGCTTGATCTTGCCGGTATCCGGGCTCGCGCAATTCTGCAGTGTCGCCTGGGCATTCTCCTCGTTGAGATCGAAACCGATGGTGAAGATTTCGATGCCCTTGTCGCGCATGGCGGTACAGAGCGTCTTGGCTGCCGTGCGGGTCGGTTCCTTGCCGGCATCATTGTAGACCTCACCGACAGTGCTGGCATCGAAATAGGACAGGTTGAACTCGCCGTCGGTCATCAGGATCGCGATTTTGGCGACCTTTTTCGGATCCGCCTTGGCCGGCCGCTGCGACGCGTTCATCACACTGCCCCAGTTTTCCGAAAGCATGTACCAGGTCCACTGCACGCCGATATGGCCCGCGGTGCCGCCCGATGCGACAAAGTTCTTGATGACGTTCTTGAGCGCCACGGCGTCCGCCGTCAGCGGCTTCAACGCGGCGACCGGGCAGGCAGCCGTGCCGGTCGGCCAGGCGAAGAACGACAACAGGTAATCGCGATTGATCATGCTGATGTCGGGACCTGCATCCGAATATTGATAGGTGCCCTTGCGCTCAGTGGCGCAATTGTCCGGACGCGTTAAGCCGGAGACATACTGTATAGCGCCATTGCCGGGCGCCTGCTTGCGCTGGCTGGTCGAGGCTTCGACGTAGACGCTGCTGCCGGCAAGCGCGCCGGCATTCACCGAATTGGCGTAGGGCACGATGGAGACTCGCACTCGGGGGCTGGAGGGGTCCTGACCGCCCAGGAAGCTGTCGACCGCGTTCGCTGCGGCCGTCCTCAGGTCGATTATTTTCTGGCCGGCCATTGAACCTGTGACGTCGAGCATCATCGCCACTTCGATCGTCTTGTCCGAATAGACTGCCGTGGTCGATGCGGCAATGCGCTTCATGTCCCCCATGCCGAAGATTGGAAAATAGAGGCCAAGATCGACATGGATCTCCGCCTGAACCGTCTTGGCGATTTTGTCGATGGTCAATTTGTCGAGGACGATCCGATCAGCCTGCAGCATGCCCGCTCGGCTGTTGGCATCGAGAAACGCCTGCACCGACTTGTTGGCGTCCGCCTCGTTGATGACGCCGGTGGTCAGGTCGCGTGCCGTCGAGGTCACCGCCGCATCGACCACGCCCTGTAAGCTCGATTTGGTGTTGTAGAGCTGGGAAACATTGACGGCAAAGCCAACGCCAAGCGCCAGCACCGACGCGACCATGCCGAACAGAACCGCCAAATTTCCGCTTCGATCTCGGGCAAAGCCGCCGATCGCGTGAACAAGACCCCCAAAACGCCGCATGCTTTCGCCTCCATTCGCCACGACCTCGAAGCCGTGTGAAGGCCGCATTGCAGGATTCCGGCCGGACGGCGTCGTCAACGCAGCAAAAGCCAGCGGCTCATCGTCAAACCATTGTTTTTGCTTAGTTTCGAAATGCGGCAATGTAAACAACTGGTAAACGACAAGCCGCTGCGGCAGTTTCGTTTACCAAGCGCTTACCATGATCCCGACGTCTGCCGTGGAGCACAACGGCCCGATCCCGATCCGGCACAGAGGGTCTGTGCCGAAGCGGATCAGGCGCATCATATCCGTAGGACAGCCCGATGATCGTAACAGCCGGACGCGCTGGACGCGCTGCGCCGCTATGTCAGCATCTGCGCGCTGGCCGTCCTGTCGACCCCGCGATGAGGCGGGTTGAACAGATTGCTTTCCTGCTCGTAGGTCCAGACCTTGAACAGGCTGAGCCGGTGCGGGCCGAAACTGTGCAGCAGCGGCACGTCGGTCGCGTCGCGGCCGCGCGCGATGACGACGCGGCCGATCCTCGGCATGTTGTGGCGGGGGTCGAACGTGTACCACTTGCCGTCGAGGAACACTTCCAGCCACGCCGAAAAATCCATCGGTGCCAGGTCGACCGGCACGCCGATGTCGCCGAGATAACCGTTCACGTAGCGGGCTGGGATGTTCATGCAGCGGCAGAGCGTGATCGCCAGATGAGCGAAGTCGCGGCAGACGCCGACGCGCTCCTCATGCGCCTGCGCCGCCGTGCGGGTCGGGCGCGCATAGCCGTAGCCGAACGACAGACGGTTGTGGACATAGTCGACGATCGCCTGCACCCGGGCCCAGCCGGATGGAACAGGCCCGAAAACCTGCCAGGCCAGATCGCTGAGATGATCGGTTTCGCAATAGCGACTGCCGAGCAGATAACACAGCACCTCGTCGGGCAACTCCGCCACCGGCACTTCCCTGGCCAGCGTGTTGACCTCGTCGGTCTCGCCGCTGTCCTCGACGACGGCGTCGTAAAGAATGCGAAAGCCTCCGCCAGGCGCGGTGAAGCGGCGGCAGGTGTTGCCATAAAGATCGTGATAGAGCCTGGTTGGGACGGAAGGCGAGGTCAGCACGCGCGTTTGCCGCTTGATGTCGGCCTGGCGCTGCTTGTGGATCTCGAGCAGCGAAATCACCGGGGTGGATTCAGCACAGTCGATGGCGATTTCGTAGCCGAGCCGAATCAGCATTGCGGTTCCCCTCTTGTGAGTGTCGTGGAAGACGATTGTATTAACGCGAGAGGGCCGGCCGTGGTTCCCTGGTCTGTCGAAAAAGGCGATCTCGTGCCTTCCCATGCCGCCGGTGCGACGTTACGGTCGATCGACAGGCTTTGGTCCCTTCCGAAACAACTTGGGATAGCAGATGTTCGCAGGCAGAAAATTCGCAGCCTTGCTGTTCGATATGGACGGCACGGTGGTCAATTCGATTGCCGCGGCAGAAAGGGTCTGGGCAGACTGGGCACGCCGGCAAGATCTCGACGTTGCCGCATTCCTGCCAACGATCCACGGCGTGCGGGCGATCGAGACCATCGCTCGGCTGGCGCTTCCAGGCGTTGACCCGATGCGTGAAGCCGATGCGCTTCTGCAGGCCGAGGTGGCCGATATCGACGGCATCCTTCCAATCGCCGGCGCCGCGGCGTTTCTGGCGTCGCTGCCACCCGAGCGCTGGGCAATCGTCACTTCGGCGCCGCGCGAGCTGGCTCTGCTGCGCATCGCGGCCGCCGGCATCCCGCTTCCCGCCACCCTTGTCGCGGCCGAGGACGTTTCCCGCGGCAAGCCGGCGCCGGATTGCTTCCGGCTGGCGGCCGAGCGGCTGGGCGTCGACGCGCGCGACTGCCTCGTTTTCGAAGATGCGCCCGCCGGGATAGCGGCGGCCGAGGCCGCGGGAGCCACCGTCGTGGTGATCAGCGCCACGCACCAGCATCCGTTGCAAACGCCGCATGCTGCGATCGCCGGTTATGAGGGGATCGGCGTCACCGTCGACGACCGCGGCTGGATTGTCCTCGGCGCGGAGCGCGCTGCGGCTTAGGGTATGTTGAGATTCAGGTCAGGCCGAGCCGGAGTCGAAGACGGGCGCGAAGCGACCAGACTAGGTGGGTTCCGAGAACCGGAACGGAGCGGACTTTCAGGTCCGTGAGAAGCGCAGGAATCCGCTGTTCGCAGGCCGGCATCACCTGAATATCGACATACCCTTAGAAATCGCTGGCTCTTAGAAATCGCTGGTCAGGCCCTTCACTTCCCAATCGCCATAGCGGCCGGGTTCCCTGCCGCCACGGCCGCCGAGTTCCCGGGGCATCGCGGCTTCCTGCTGGCGATAGTGTTCGCGCCGTGCTTCCGCTTCCGCCAAAGCGCGGCGGGCTGCCGGTGTCAGCGTCCTTTGCGGCACGTCGTGACCGGGGCCGGCGTCTGCATTGCTGGTTTCGCCTGATATATTGGCTTCGTCGATCATGCGATATTCCCGGCGATTGAAACCGGCCCCAATTGAAACAGGGCCACACGTTTCCCATCATATAGCGATGAGCCGACAAGGATCGACCCTTTTTCCGAAAGGCCGGCAGAAACGGAGCAGACAATGAACACACTTCGCACCGCCATGCTTTTGGCAGCGATGACCGCGCTGTTCATGGGCGTCGGCTATCTGATCGGCGGATCGGGCGGCATGGTGATCGCCTTGCTGATTGCCGCCGCGATGAACCTGTTCAGCTATTGGAACGCCGACAAGATGGTGCTGTCGATGAACCGCGCCGTCGAGGTCGACGAAAGGAACGCCCCGGAATATTACGCCATCGTGCAGAGCCTCGCCAGACAGGCCGGCCTGCCGATGCCGAAAACCTATCTGATCGACAACCCGCAGCCCAACGCTTTCGCCACCGGCCGCAACCCGCAGAATGCCGCGGTCGCCGCCACCACCGGACTGTTGCAGCAACTATCGCACGAGGAAGTCGCGGCGGTGATGGCGCACGAGCTCGCCCATGTGCAGCACCGCGACACGCTGACCATGACGATCGTCGCCACGCTTGCCGGCGCGATCTCGATGCTCGGCAATTTCGCCTTCTTTTTCGGCGGCAACCGGGACAACAACAATTCCCTTGGCATTATCGGTGTGCTGGTGGCGATGATCGTGGCGCCCTTTGCCGCGATGATCGTGCAGATGGCGGTCAGCCGCACCCGCGAATACGAGGCCGACCGGCGCGGCGCCGAGATCTGTGGACAGCCGCTCTGGCTTGCCTCGGCCCTTGACAAGATCGCTCGCGGCGCCGAACGCATCCGCAACCCGGATGCCGAGCGCAATCCGGCAACTGCCCACCTCTTCATCATCAATCCTCTTTCCGGCGAGCGCATGGACAGCCTGTTTTCGACCCACCCGAGCACCGACAACCGCATCGCCGCCCTGCAGGCGATGACGCAGGACATGGCCGGTGGCGCATCCGCCTCCGCGCAGCCGCAAACGCCGATGTCGCGGCAGGCAGACGAACAGCGGCCTTCGGGCCCGTGGGAGAGAGCTGAGCAGCCGGCTGAACCGGCCAGGCCAAAGTCCAATCCCTGGGGCCGCAATCCGACCGGACCCAAGGGTCCGTGGTCGTGAGCGAAGCGAAACGCCGGCACCGAATTTCAGGCGATCATGAAAACAATGCAGCGAGCCCCGGCGAACCTGTTGCCGGCCTGGCCGCGCGCAAGGCCGCGGCACGATTGCTGGCCGCCGTCATCGATGCGAGGACGCCGCTGGACGGGCTGACCGACCATGAGAACGGCCATCCGCAATACAAGGCGCTCGACCTGCGTGACCGGGCGCTGGTGCGCGCCATACTGGTCACTGCGCTTCGCTTCCGCATGACCATATCAGGGTTGCTGGCCCGCCGCCTGGAAAAGCCGCTGCCACCCAACGCCACCGCGCTTTCGCATATTCTGCATGTAGCAGCGGCGCAGATCCTGTTCCTCGATATTCCCGACAGCGCCGCAGTCGACCTTGCCGTGACCCACGCCAAGTCCGATCCGCGCACGGTGCGCTTCTCCGGTCTCGTCAATGGCGTGCTGCGCACGCTGGCGCGATCCAAGCAGGCCGAACTGGCTGCAGCGCTTGCCGCCACCGACGAAGCGCCGAAATGGTTTTCCGACCGGCTGAAAGCCGCCTATGGCACTGAGAAAGCCAGGCAAATCCTCGCCGCCCACAGGTACGAGGCGCCGGTCGACTTCACGGTCAAGACCGATCCTGCGCTGTGGGCCGAGCGGCTCGGCGGCATCGTGCTGCCGACCGGCGCTGTGCGCGTGGAGAAACTCAGCGCCTCGGTCACTGAACTGCCCGGCTTTGAAGACGGCGCCTGGTGGGTCCAGGATGCCGCCGCCAGCCTTCCGGCCCGGCTTTTCGGCGACGTGAGGGGTTTGCGCGTCGCCGATCTCTGCGCCGCCCCCGGCGGCAAGACCGCTCAGCTCATTCTCGGCGGCGCCACGGTCACCGCGATCGATTCCTCGAAGAACCGGTTGGCGCGGCTCTCGCAAAATCTCGAACGGCTCGGTTTGTACGCAGAGGTTGTCCAGGCCGATCTGCTCAAATACGAGCCGGAACAACTGTTCGACGCCGTCCTCCTCGACGCGCCCTGCTCCTCGACCGGCACGGTGCGGCGGCATCCCGACGTGCCGTGGACGAAGACGGCGGCCGACATCGAAAAGCTCGCCAATCTGCAACGCAGCCTGCTCGCCCGCGCCGTCAGCCTGGTCAAGCCTGGCGGGCGCATCGTCTTTTCCAACTGCTCGCTCGACCCGCTCGAAGGCGAGGCGCTTCACCGCGCCTTCCTCGCCGGGACGGCTGACATTGTCGACGATCCGCTCCGCCCGGGCGAGATCGCCGGCATTGATCCGTTCCTGACGCCGCAGGGCACGCTGCGCACCACGCCCGCAGATCTGGAGCTCGGCTCACCGGAACGGTCCGGCCTGGATGGCTTCTTCGCCGCCCGCATGCGCAGACCCGGCCAACGCTGAAAGTTTGAAGACTGTTTTAGGAAGAATCCTGCGGAAAACAGGCTGAATTCCAAGGCCTCCGTGGAATTCGCCTTCGCATAAGTTCTTGAATCACATAAGCTTGTCTTCGGATTGGGCGCTACGAGGAGGGCTTTTGGCGATCGCTGCCGGCAGCACGACGCGTCTATGGACGCTTGCCGCGAAGGAGTTTTGGCGCAAGACGCGCCGGCGCCTGCGTGGCGGGCCGATCCATCGCTGGCGCTACTCCGGCCGCACACCGGAACGCGTGTTGATCGCGCCGCCGGACCTGCGCCTGGCCGACCGGCAGATCGCGCTCGAGATTTATTATGGCCGCTATCCGCTGTCGGGACATCTGGTCGAAACCGGCGGCAAGTCGCCCTTCCAGATCGCCGTGGCCAATCCCGGCTGGCAAAAGGCCCTGCACGGCTTTCGCTGGCTGCGCCATATGCGCGCCGCCGGTACCGAGCTTGCCGCCGCCAATGCCCGCGCGCTGGTCTCCGACTGGGTCGCCATTCATGGCAGCAATATTTCCGGTGTCGCCTGGGAGCCCGGCACGACGGCCAAGCGCGTCATTGCCTGGCTGCAGCATTCCTCGGTGGTGCTGCAGGGTGCTGAATTTCCCTTCTACCGGGCGTTCCTGAAATCGCTGGCCATGCAGATCCGCTATCTCAGGGCGATGGCACGCGAGATGCCGGACGGCAAGGACAGGCTGCGCGCCCGCATCGCGCTTGCCTTTGCCGCTCTGTCGCTACCGGCGCCGGCGTCGGTGCTGCGAGGCGCAACCCGCAACCTCGCCGAGGAACTCGACCGTCAGATTCTGCCGGATGGCGGCCATATTTCGCGCAATCCGATGGCCGTGCTTGAAATCCTCGCCGACCTTCTGCCGCTGCGCCAGACCTATGCCAATCAGGCCGAAACGCCGCCGGCGGCGCTGATGGGCGCCATCGATCGCATGCTGCCGGCGCTGCGTTTCTTTCGCCACCAGGACGGCAGCCTCGCCCGCTTCAACGGCATGGGCGCGACCATCCACAACCGCATCGCCACCATTCTGCGCCACGACGACACCGCCGGCGCGCCATTGCTGCACGCACCGCATTCGGGCTACGAGCGCCTCTCCATGGGCGGCGTCACCGTGATCGCCGATACCGGCCCGCCACCGCGCATCGATGTTTCCAACGCGGCGCACGCCGGATGCCTTTCCTTCGAGCTGTCTTCCGGCCGCCGCCACTATGTCGTCAACGCCGGCGTGGACACCTATGGCGCCGCCGAATTCCGGCCGCTTGCCCGCGCCACGGCCGCCCATTCGACAGCCACCATCAACGACACCTCGTCGGCGCGTTTCAGCCACTCGCTGCGCGTCAACGATCTGCTCGGCACGCCGTTGATCGGCGGCCCGCAGCATGTGCCTTGCAAGCGCACCGACCAGCAAGGCACACAGGGTTTTCTGGCTCGCCATGACGGCTATGTCGCGCGCTTCGGCTTGCTGCATGAGCGCGAACTGAAATTGTCGACGAACGGCAATGTGCTCGCCGGCAGGGATCGCCTTCTGCGGCCGGGCAATGCTGCGATCCGCAACAACGGCCGCGATTTCGTCACCGTGCGCTTCCACATCCATCCCGACATAGGCCTGCTCAAGGACGAGCACGACCGTCTGGTGCTGACCGCCGATGAAGCCGACACATGGGTGTTCACCTGCACCGAGGTGGCGCCCGAGGTCGAAGAATCCATTTATTTCGCCGGTCTTGGCGGCCCGCGCCGCAGCCGGCAGATCGTGCTGGCCTTCAAGGCGTCAGAGATTTCCGAAGTCCATTGGCAACTGACACGGACGGCCATCGCCGGTCATCCGGCAAAAAGCTGAGACTGCGGTAGCCCCGCAGTTTGATTTCCAGGCCTCATGTGCTACGGCGCGCGGACACTGTCCCAACCAGCCGTGAAAGGCCGCCAGCCCATGGCCGTCGCCGCCAAGAACATTCCCGCGCCCGACCTCGTTCCCGTTCGTCGCGCGCTGCTTTCCGTTTTCGACAAGACCGGGCTCATCGATTTCGCCAGGGCGCTGGCCGCGGCCGGCGTCGAGCTGGTCTCCACCGGCGGCACGGCAAAGGCGATCGCCGAGGCAGGCATGGCTGTGCGCGACGTCTCCGAACTCACCGGCTTTCCCGAGATCATGGACGGCCGCGTCAAGACCCTGCATCCGTCCGTGCACGGCGCGCTGCTTTGCGTGCGCGACGATCCCGAACACGCCGCGGCGATGCGCGATCATGGTATTGAGCCGATCGATCTCGTCGTCTCCAATCTCTACCCTTTCGAGGATGTCCGCCGCTCCGGCGCCGCTTACGCCTCGATCGTCGAGAACATCGACATAGGCGGCCCGGCGATGATCCGCGCTTCGGCCAAGAACCACGCTTACGTCGCCATCGTCACCGATCCCGAGGACTATGCCTCGGTGCTCAACGCGCTGGAGATGAATTTCGGCTCGCTCTCGCTGGATTTCCGCAAGAAGCTGGCGGCCAAGGCCTTCGCCCGCACCGCGACCTATGATGCGGCGATTTCCGGCTGGTTCGCCGAAGCGCTGGAGATCGAGCATCCCACCTGGCGCGCCTTCGGCGGCAGGCTCGACCAGGTGATGCGCTACGGCGAGAACCCGCACCAGAGCGCCGGCTTCTACGTCGATCGCGACAAGCGACCGGGCGTCGCGACGGCGCGCCAGCTTCAGGGCAAGCAGCTTTCCTACAACAACATCAACGACACCGACGCCGCCTTCGAACTGGTCGGCGAGTTCGATCCGGCCCGCTCCGCCACCGTCGCCATCATCAAGCACGCCAACCCATGCGGCGTCGCCGAGGGCGCTTCGCTGAAGGCGGCCTATGCCAAGGCGCTTGCCTGCGATCCGGTCTCGGCCTTTGGCGGCATTGTCGCGATGAACCGCACCCTCGATGCCGAGGCCGCCGAAGAGATAGTCAAAACCTTCACCGAGGTCATCATCGCGCCGGGCGCCTCGGACGAAGCAATCCGCATCGTCGCCGCCAAGAAGAACCTGCGCTTGCTGGTCACCGGCGGCTTGCCCGATCCGCGCGCGGCCGGCTCCACTGTGAAATCCGTTTCCGGCGGGTTGCTCGTCCAGGGCCGCGACAATGCGGTGGTCGACGACCTCGACCTGAAAGTGGTGACCCGGCGGGCGCCGACGCCGGCCGAAATGGCCGATCTCAAATTCGCTTTCCGCGTCGCAAAGCACGTCAAGTCGAACGCCATCGTCTATGTCAGAGACGGTGCCACCGTCGGCATCGGCGCCGGCCAGATGAGCCGCGTCGATTCGTCGCGCATCGCCGCGCGCAAGGCGCTCGACGCGGCCGAGGCAGCCGACCTGGCCGAGCCGCTGACCAAGAATTCTGTCGTCGCCTCGGATGCCTTTTTCCCGTTCGCCGACGGGCTGCTGTCGGCGATCGAAGCCGGCGCCACCGCCGTCATCCAGCCGGGCGGCTCGATGCGCGACGACGATGTCATCGCCGCCGCCGACGCCCACGGCATCGCCATGGTGTTTACTGGCGTCAGGCATTTCAGGCATTAGCGCCTCTTGCCTTCTCCCCTTCTTGTGAAGGTGGATTGGCGCGCAGCGCCAAGACGGTTGAGGGGTGCTGGACGGAGTGCTTTTGGTGCCAGCTGGAGCACCCCTCGTCCGTCGCCTTCGGCGACACCTTCTCCCACAAGAAGGAAAAGGCGCTCCTACTCCGCCGGCTGGTCCGCCGGATACGGCGTGCGGATCAGGATCGCCAGGCCGACGCCGAGGAACAGCACGATTGCCGCCATGCCCAGCCGCGACGAGCCGCTGGCCAAGGTGATCGTGGCCACCAGGAATGGCGCAGCAAAACTGGTCGCCCGTCCGGCCAGCGCGTAGATGCCGAAATAGCGGCCCGATTCGGCCGCGGTGACGCTGCGCGCCATGTAGGAGCGCGACGATGCCTGCACCGGCCCGAAGCCAAGCCCGATCAGCAGACCAAAGAAGATGTAGGCTTTTTCCGCCGGCGTACCGAACAATCCGCCGTTGTCGGCTCCGGGCAGCATCCAGGCACCGAACAGCGTGTAGCCCGGCCCGGTCGAGACGATGCCGATCGTGGCGAGGCTGAGCAGGACAAGCGCAATCATCACTATGGTCTTGGAGCCGAGCGCCAAGTCGAGGCGTGCGGCAACCAGGCAGCCGACGATGGCCACGACGTTGAGGATGATGCCGAACAGGCCGATCTCGGTGATCGACCAGTGGAACATCGCCGCCGCAAAGGCACCGCCCAGGGCAAGCAACGCATTGACGCCGTCCTGATAGATCATGCGGGCGACGAGGAAGCGGAAGATGCCGCTGCGTTTGCGTATTTCGCCCAGCGTCGATTTCAGTTCCGACAGTCCCTCGCGCACCGCCGGTCCAAGCGGAATGCCCTTCACCGTATCCGGTGTGAAAAAGAACATTGGCAGGATGAACAGCAAATACCAGGCCGCCGAGAGGGGTCCGGTGGCGCGCGCGTCCTCGCCGAGCTTCGGGTCGAGGCCGAAGAGCGGGTCGAGGCCGACAATCGTCTTGCCGGTTTCCAGCGAACTGGCCATGAAGGCGACGACGAAGATCAGCGCAATCATCCCGCCGAGATAACCAAGACCCCAGGCCATATTCGAGATTCGGCCGATTTCGCTCTTCGGCACCAGGCGCGGCATCATCGAATCATTGAACACGGTCGAGAATTCCGCCGCGACCGAAGCCAGCGAGAAGAACAGCACGACCAGGAAAAGGTTCGAACCGGGAGCAGCGAACCATAGCAGGCAAAGACTGGTGATCTTGACCGCGGCGAAGAGTGCGATCCACGGTTTTCGCGGGCCGGTCTGGTCGGCGATCGAGCCGAGGATCGGCGATAGCACGGCAATGGCCAGACCCGCCGCGGCGATGCCGTAACCCCATGCCGCCTGGCCCGTTTCCGGATCGCTCGCCATGCGCGAGACGAAGTAGGGACCGAAGATGAAGGTGGTGATGACGGTGAAGAACGGCTGTGCCGCCCAGTCGAACAGCATCCATCCCCAGATGCCGCGTTCCGGCGCTCGCTGCACTGCTACCTCGGCCATATGCCCTCCTGCCCCGTTCGCTTGGCCCGCGACCGGCGCCATGTCTGCATGTTTCCGGTGCTCACGCAAATGACAGGGGTCGCGCCGCCCCTCATTGCCCTGCCGGGCATTTCTCCCCGTATAGGGACGGGGAGAAAGACATTGTGATCGGCGGTTTCGCGAACGGCTGCCGTTGCAGAAAAGGCGCTGGCGTTGCAGCAAGTTCCTTCTCCCCGTCACTATACGGGGAGAATGTGGCGGCAGCCGGATGAGGGGCAGCGCCGGCCTTGTGAAGCGAACAGTTCACAGCGCCGTCAGGTCGCTGATCAGCCCCGATGCCACCGACAGCCGCGACACGGTGATGTCGCCGCCCTCGGTCAGCGCCTGCAGCCGCTCGCGGATGCGCCCGACCCTCTCGCCGCCGGCCTCCAGCCATGCCGCCACCGGGTCCGCCGCCCCGGCATGGCCGGTGAGCGCCGCCACGGCGATGCCGCGCCTGGCTGCGCCGATCGTGTCGGTGGCGCGGAAAAGCGCCAATTGATCGTAGTAGTCGGACGGCGCGATCGAGCGCGCCGCATCTTCGACGCGCGGAATGCGGAAGGCATCGCTGACCGCGAAAAACGCCTTCGCGGCGGCGATGATGTCGGCATTCGCCGTTCGGGCCGTCAGCGCGATGTCAGGCACGACGCCGGCCACATCGGTCAGCGCCAGATGTTCTGCCAGCTGTTCGGGCGCGCCGCCCTTGGCCAAACCATGCCGCCGCTCCTCTATCCGCTCGCGCGAGAAGGCCGGAAGCAGCGAAGGGAGCTTCGGCTCCAGTGCCTTGCGGGCGTTCTGCAATTCGGCGATCCGTTGGCCCAGCGGAGCGGTGCTGGTATCATTCTTGAGATACCAGCCGCTGGCGACATAGGTAAGCCGACTGACGGCTTGATAAAGGTCGAGCTGCACCTGCCCGTCGATCTGGTTGTCGAGCGCGTCGATCTGGCGATAGAGCGCCGGCAAGCCAAAGCCGTCGCGCACCACAGCGAAGGTCCGGACCACGTCGGCCGCGCTGCGACCGGTTGCTTCCTGCAGCCTGTTGACGAAGGGTGGGCCGCCGCGATTGACCAGATCGTTGGCGACGACACGGGCGATGATTTCGCGGCGCAGGCGATGGCCATGGATTTCGGCCGCGAATTTCTTCGTCATCCGGTCCGGAAAATAGCCCATCAGGTCACGGTCGAAATGCGGATCGTCCGGCACGTCGCTGGCGACGATGTCGGAAAACAGCACGATCTTGGCATAGGCCAGCAGCACGCCGAGCTCGGCCCTGGTCAACGGCTCGCCGCGCGCCTCGCGCTCGGCAAGGCCTGCCGGCGACGGCAGAGCTTCGACATTGCGGTCGAGCAGGCCGCGCGCCTCGAGCGCTGCCATGAAACGGCTCTGATGGGCGATATCGGCAAGGCCACGCTTGCGGGCAAGGGACAGCGCCAGCGTCTGCTCGTAATTGTTGGACAGCACCAGCGCGCTCACCTCGTGGGTCATTTCGGCGAGAAGCTTGTTGCGCGCTGGGCGGGTCAGCGCCCCCTTGCGCATGGCGGAAGCCAGCGCGATCTTGATGTTGACCTCGACGTCGGAGCAGTTGACGCCGCCCGAATTGTCGATGGCGTCGGAATTGCAGCGCCCGCCATTCAGCCCGAATTCGATGCGGGCCCGCTGCGTCGCGCCAAGATTGGCGCCCTCGCCGATGACCTTGGCGCGCACTTCGAGCGCAGTCACCCGAATGGCATCGTTGGCGCGATCGCCAGCGTCCTGGTTGCTTTCCGTCGATGCCCTGAGATAAGTGCCGATGCCGCCGAACCACAAAAGGTCGGCCGGCGCCTTGAGGATGGCGCTCATGATCTCGACCGGCGAGGCGGTCGTCTTGCCGAGGCCGATCGCCGCGGCCGCGGCCGGCGGCAGCGTGATCGATTTCTGGCTGCGCGAGACGATGATGCCGCCTTCGGACAGTTTTGTCTTGTCGTAGTCCTGCCAGCTCGAACGGGCGAGGGCGAACATGCGCCGGCGCTCGGCCATCGAAACCGCTATGTCGGGAGCGGGATCGATGAAGATGTCACGATGGTCGAAGGCGGCGATCAGCCGGGTCTGCTCGGACAGGAGCATGCCGTTGCCGAACACGTCGCCCGACATGTCGCCGACGCCGACAACGGTGAAGGGTGTGGTCTGGATATCGCGGTTCATCTCGCGGAAATGTCGCTTGACCGCTTCCCAGGCGCCCTTGGCGGTGATGCCCATCTTCTTGTGGTCGTAGCCGGCCGAGCCGCCGCTGGCGAAGGCGTCGTCGAGCCAGAAGCCATGCTTCTCGCTGATGGCGTTGGCGGTGTCGGAGAAGGTCGCCGTGCCCTTGTCTGCGGCGACGACGAAATAGGGGTCGTCCTGGTCGCGCCGCACGACCTGAGCCGGCGGAATGACGCCGTCCAGGCCGATATTGTCGGTGATCGACAACAGGCTGGAGACGTAATTCTTGTAGGCGGACGCGCCGGCTTCGAAGATGGCGTCGCGGCCGGCGCCCATCGGCAGCTTCTTCGGATAGAAACCGCCCTTGGCGCCAACCGGCACGATCACCGCGTTCTTGACCTGCTGCGCCTTGACCAAACCGAGCACCTCGGTGCGGTAGTCCTGGGCGCGGTCCGACCAGCGCAGGCCGCCGCGCGCGACCGGGCCGAAGCGCAGATGCACGCCCTCGACCTCGGAGCCGTAGACGAAGATCTCCCGCCACGGCCGCGGCGCCGGCAGGCCGTCGACCGCTTGCGAATCGAGCTTGATCGTCAACGACTGGCCCTTCTCCTTCAGATCGGGAACGAAATGATTGGTGCGCAGCGAGGCTTCGATCAGGTTGAGGTAGCGACGGACGATGGTGTCGTCGTCGATGTTGGGAACCTCTTCCAGCGCATCCCTGATCTTGGCCTTGAGGTGCCTGGCCGCGACCGCCCCGCCCGTCTGCGCCGTCGGTCCGAGGCGGGCGACGAACAGCTCATGCAGGCCACGCGCGATCTCCGGATAGCGGTTGAGCGCGGCGGCAATGAAATCCTGGCTCTGTGGGATGCCGGCCTGCTGCAGATAGCGGCCGTAGGCGCGCAGGATGGAAATCTCGGCCGACCACAGGCCGGCGGTCTGGGCAAGGCCGTTATAGCCGTCATTGTCGATGTCGCCGCGCCAGACGGAAAGGAACGCGTCTTCGAACAGCGCGCCGCGGTCGCCAAGGTCGATTGGCTTGCCGTAGCTGTTTTCGAGTTCCATGTCGTGGATGAAGACCATGCCCGGCTGATCAGTATTGATCATGTCGGAAGCTTCGTCCCCGACCTCGAAGGTGCGCTCGCTGATAACGCGGAAACCGATGTTCTCCAGCACCGGCACCCGTCGCGACAGCGCCACCGGGCTGCCATGGTGATAGATCTTCAGCGCCGCCTGATGCGGTTCCTGGTTGGCATGACGATAATAGTCGATGGCGATCGGATTGGCCGCGCTGATCCTGGCGATGCGCCCGGCATCGGCCAGCGCCTCCGCCGGTGAGAAGCTGTCGCGATAGCTTCCCGAGAAGCGCGAGGCGATCGCCGTGAGCGCCGCATCGGCGCCGGTCTCTTCGGCGGTCTCGCGCAGAATGTCGTCCCAGGTCCGCACGATGGCGCGGATCGCTGCCTCGATCGTCGCCTGGTCGACCTTCGGCGTCCTGCCGCCGGAACGGCCGATGATGAAGTGGACACGAGCCAGCCCGCCTTCCGGGAAGGCCGGGTAGTAGGCCGAAAGCCGGCCCTGGAACACCGTCCTCAGATAGGTGCCGATCTTCTCGCGCACGACGCTGTCGTACCGGTCGCGCGGCACGAAGATGAGGATCGAGACGAAGCGGTCGAACTGATCGGCGCGCACCAGCGCTCTGACGCGCGGCCGCTCGATCAGCCCCAGAATGGCTTCGGCGTGCTTGCGCAGGATCGGCACCGGAACCTGGAACAGTTCGTCGCGCGGATAGCTCTCCAGCACGTTGATCAGTGCCTTGCCGGAGTGATCTTCAGGGTTGAAACCGGATTTGGCGATGATGGTTTCGGCTTTCGACCTGAGATAGGGGATCTTCATCACCGAGCGCGTGTAGGCGGTCGAGGTGAACAGGCCGACGATGCGCAGCTCGCCGGCGAGCACGCCCTTGGCGGTGTAGGTCTTGACGCCGATGTAATCGAGATAGATGCGGCGGTGCACCGACGATTTGGCGTTGGCCTTGGTGACGATCAGCGGTTCCGGCCCGTGCAGAAAGGCGCGGATTTCCGGCGTCGTCGACACCGCTTCGGTGCCGCGCCGCAGCACCAGCACGTCGGGATCGGAGAGGATGCCGAGGCCGGGCTTTTCGGTGCGCTCCAGGGTGCCGCTCTTCTCGCCGCCGGTATATTTGAACTCGCGCATGCCGAGGAAGGTGAAATTGTCGTCGCGCAGCCATTCGAGGAGGGCGATCGCTTCGGTGACGTTGGCCTTGTCGAGCGGCACCGGAGCGTAGCGGAACTCGGAGATTGCCTGGTCGAGGCGGGCCAGCATCGGCTTCCAGTCGGTGACGGCGGCGCGCACCTGGCCCAATATTTTCTTCAGCCGGTCAGCCAATGCCTCGGCCTGCTCGGACGAAAGACGGCCGATATGGACGTGGATGACGCTCAGCCGTTCATGACTGTAATCGCCCTTGGCGAAGCCGCCATCGCCGAGGATTTCGTCGACGCCGCTCTTGCCGTGCCTGACGACGATGACCGGATGGGTAACCAGCAGCGGTTCGCCGGCGCTCTCGGTGATCTCGCCGAGGATGGAATCGAACAGGAACGGCATGTTGTCGTTGACGACGGTGATCACCGTCATCGGCCTGCCCTGGCGCACGACACCGGAATCGACGTCTATGGCGACGACGCAATCGCCCTTCTTGTGCCTGGCGACGGCGCGTCCGGCGAGATCGGCGGCACGTTCGAGTGCGGTGACCTCATAGGCGGCGACATCTTCGGCCGGCGCACGGGCCAGCAGGTAATCGGCAAGCCTGCCGGGTTTCTCGCTGCCCTTGGCCGTGCTTATCTTTTTCAACTGGCTTGCAGATTTCAGGCCGGCCATGTCGCTAAATCCCTCCCGTCATATGTTTTGCGACTATGGTAGCAGATGACCGATATTTGGCGACAAAGGTTTGACCGCTTGCGACGAAATGTCGGGATTCGCCGGTGGGTCACCGAAAATGAGGAGAAATCCGCCATAAAAGACAAAATCGTCGCACTTGACCTCGCGCCTGCGGAACTGAGCGAAGCGACGAAAGCCTATTTCGCCAAATGCGAGGAGAAGCTCGGCCTCGTTCCCAATGTGCTTTTGGCTGCGCGCCTTCACCGACATACCAGGCGATGGCGCGGTGAGAGCATGGCGATTGCGAGCCAACTGGACCTCACATTAGTGATTCGCATTCTCGTTGCTTGTTTTTCGGTTTGGTCCGATGATCGCCCTGCGGCGTGACCGCATGTCGGTTCGACGCCCGCCGATCAACGGAAGATCAACGGAGGAGAACATGGCGAAATTTCTCTATGTCTATCACGGCTCCGGCAAGATGCCGACCGACGACGCCGAACGGCAAGCGGCGATGGATGCCTGGAACGGCTGGTACGGCAAGCTTGGCTCGGCCGTGGTCGACGGTGGCAATCCGGTCGGCATGTCGAAGACCGTGCTGCCCGGCGGCAAAGTCGAGAACAATGGCGGCAGCAATCCGACCGCCGGTTACACAATCATCGAAGCGAACGACATCGACGATGCCGTCGCCAAGGCCAAGGATTGTCCTATCCTGAAGGACCCGGGTTTCAGCGTCGAGATCGCGCCGATCATCGAAATGGGCTGACGCACCGGCTCAGGATCGAGCCGCAATCGCCGCCGCGGCACCGGCCATGGTGGTGGCGCTGACGCGGTTGGCGATCTTCATCGCCCGCCTGCTCTTCAAGAGTTTTCGCGCCTGCGCTGCCGCCAGCACCCAGGCCAGATCGATGGCGACCAGAACCACGGCCATGGTCAGCGTCAGCTCGATCCAGCCGACGACCGTCACTGAGGCGAGATCGATGATGGTCGGCAGCAGCGCCAGGTAGAACATCATGATCTTGGGATTGCCGAGTGTCACCGCCATGCCGGCAAAGAACAGTTTGACGGCTGACTCCTCGCGCGGCATCTCGCCTTCGCGCGCCTCGACCGGGGCCGTCCACATCTTCCAGGCGACGTAGGCGAGATAGGCGACGCCGACCCATTTCAGCACGACGAAGGCGAGATGGAAGGTCTGCGCCACCACCGCCAGCCCGAACACCGCCAGCGACAGCCAGATGGCCTCGCCGATCCACATGGCGAGCAGGAATGGAAACACGTCGCGAAAGCCCTTTGCGATGACCCGCGCCACCAGGGCGGCAATCGACGGGCCGGGCGAGCCCGCGGCGACGAAAAGGGCGGCGGCGAAAATGAGGAGAGAGGTGAGGTGCATGTGAGTGCCTTCGAACGTCAGAAAGCTAAAGATATCCGATCGGCGGCGATTTGGCACCCCTGCAGCTTGCGGAGAACTTTGCCCTCTGAAGAGGCGCCAGCGCTGCCCCTCATTTGGCTGCCGCCATCTTCTCCCCGTGAACGGGGAGAAGGGCGCCGTCATCGACGGTTCCACCAATTACCAGCGTTGCAAAAAATGAACGCCGAGGGTGCGGTCAGCGGTCTTCTCCCCGTCCACGGGGAGAAGGTGCCGGCAGGCGGATGAGGGAAAGCGCCGACCTCCATGGATCAGGCTAAGCCCGTCTATGTCGGAAATATGCGTCGCGAGAGCATAGATCCCTTACGCACTAAGCATCGAGACGCAAACTTCAGCCTCGGGTCGATTGCCGTATGCGACAGCCGTGACGAGTTTGCCGCAGATCTCTCGACATCCGCTTACGCCGCGCCGACCACTTTCGCCGATTTCTCAAAACGCTTGCGCTCGTTCGGGTCGAGATAGAGCTTGCGCAGACGAATGGTCTTCGGCGTCACTTCGACCAGCTCGTCGTCCTGGATCCAGGCCAGCGCGCGTTCCAGCGTCATGCGGATCGGCGGCGTCAGCTTCACCGCTTCATCCTTGCCGGCAGCGCGGATGTTGGTCAGCTTCTTGCCCTTCAGCACGTTCACCTCGAGGTCGTTGTCGCGTGAATGGATGCCGATGATCATGCCCTGATAGACCTTGACGCCTGGATCGATGACCATCGGGCCGCGGTCTTCCAGGTTCCACATCGCATAGGCCACTGATTCACCCTGCTCGTTGGAGATCAGCACGCCATTGGTGCGGCCCGGCAGCTCGCCCTTGTAAGGCTCGTAGGCATGGAACAGCCGGTTCATGACTGCTGTGCCGCGGGTGTCGGTCAGCAGTTCCGACTGGTAGCCGATCAGGCCGCGCGTCGGCGCGTGGAAGACGATACGCTGGCGGTTGCCGCCCGACGGGCGCAATTCGACCATCTCGGCCTTGCGCTCCGACATTTTTTGCACGACGACGCCGGCATGCTCTTCGTCGACGTCGATGACGACTTCCTCGACCGGCTCGAGCAACTCGCCGTTCTCGCCCTTCTGCATGACGACGCGCGGCCGCGACACGGCAATCTCGAACCCTTCGCGGCGCATCGTCTCGATCAGCACGGCAAGCTGCAATTCGCCGCGGCCGGAGACGAAAAACGAATCCTTGTCAGGCGATTCCTCGATTTTCAGCGCGACATTGCCTTCGGCCTCGCGCAGCAGGCGGTCACGGATGACGCGGCTGGTCACCTTGTCGCCCTCGGTGCCGGCCAGCGGGCTATCGTTGACGAGGAACGACATCGTCACGGTCGGCGGATCGATCGGCTGCGCATGCAGCGGCTCGGTCACCGACAGGTCGCAGAACGTGTCGGCGACGGTGCCCTTCGACAGGCCGGCGATGGCGACGATGTCACCCGCCTGCGCCTCGTCGATCGGCTGGCGCTCGAGCCCGCGGAAAGCCAGGATCTTCGAGATACGGCCGGTTTCGACCTGGGTGCCGTCATGATGCAGCACCTTGACCGCCTGGTTGGACTTCAGCGTGCCGGATTCGATGCGGCCGGTGATGATGCGGCCAAGGAACGGATTGGCTTCCAGGATGGTGCCGATCATCCGGAACGGGCCGGGGTGGACGGTCGGCGCCGGCACATGCTTGATGACGAGGTCGAACAGCGGCGCCAGACCCTGGTCCTTCGGACCTTCGGGGTTTTCCGACACCCAGCCGTCGCGGCCCGAACCGTAAAGGATAGGGAAGTCGAGCTGCTCGTCGGTCGCGTCGAGCGCTGCAAACAAGTCGAACACTTCGTTGACCACCTCGACGTGGCGGGCGTCCGGCCGGTCGATCTTGTTGATGACGACGATCGGCTTCAATCCGACCTTGAGCGCCTTGCCGACGACGAATTTTGTCTGCGGCATCGGCCCTTCGGCGGCGTCGACCAGCACGATGGCTGAATCCACCATCGACAGGATGCGCTCGACTTCACCGCCGAAATCGGCGTGGCCGGGGGTGTCGACGATGTTGATGCGGGTGTCCTTCCAGTCGACCGAGGTCGCCTTGGCCAGGATGGTGATGCCGCGTTCCTTTTCGAGGTCGTTCGAATCCATGGCGCGTTCGGCAACGCGCTGGTTGTCGCGGAACGAGCCGGACTGTTTCAGGAGCTGGTCGACGAGGGTGGTTTTCCCATGGTCGACGTGCGCGATGATCGCGATATTACGAATTTTCATGTTGTGGTCTCGGGAGCGTTGCAGGCAGCAGGCCAAAAGGCGCTGCCTCTTTCGGTTGGGCGGCTCATACAGGGTTTTTCGCAATTGCGAAAGAGGAGGCGTGCCACCAAATAGATGGTCACCAAATCTTAAGCGTCTTGGTGTGAAATTGAATTATTAACCAAAGCGGAACCTTTCACGGTCGGGACAGTTCAAATTTCATGAGCAAAACGGGCATCAGATACCGGCCAATCCTTGCATGGGCTGCGCTCGCCGTCCTGCTTGCGGCAGGGGTGGCACAGTCGGCCGCGACGTCGACGGAGCCTGCCCTGCCGTCCGACACCCGAACGGCGGAGCAGTTGTTTGCCGACGCTCCCGATGGCGTCGACCCGGTGGTGACCGGGCCGGTCAGCGCCGCCTTCAAGCAAAGGCAGGAGGCCGCCAACTGCGACAGCGCTGTTTGGCCCAATATTCCGACCGTTTGCTATCCGGATTAGGACTGCTTTCCGCACATTGTCGGAAAGGTCAGATCGACCCTTCCTGAAGTCTTGCCAACGCCGGCGCAGCCCCCCATCCGCCTGCCGGCACCTTCTCCCCGTAAACGGGGAGAAGCCCGCTGCGCGAAATGTCGGCTCTCCTTCTGCAACGTTCGCGATTAGCGAAATCTTCGATGCGGGCCACTTTCTCCCCGTTTACGGGGAGAAATGCCCGGCAGGGCAATGAGGGGCAGCGGGACGTCACCCAGGATTGATACAACGTGACCCAGTCCCCTCACGCCGAATGCACCGGGTCGAGCGTGACCTTGTAGAGTTCATTGTCGTCGCGATCCATCAGCCGCACCGTCATCTGTTCAGTGGCGCCATCGATGTCGACGAGGCCGAAGAACTGCAGGCCGGCCGAGGGTGGCAGGTTCTGCCCCTGCTCGGCGGTTGGCGCCTTGATGAATTTCAGCTCCGGGCCGAAGGTCATGTCGAAATCATTGGGTCCATAGGTGCCGGCATGGAGCGGACCCGAGACGAATTCCCAGAACGGATTGAAGTCCTGGAACTGCGCCTTGTCGGGATTGTAGTAATGCGCCGCCGTGTAGTGCACGTCGGCGGTCAGCCAGACGGTGTTGGTGATGCCGGCATTCTTTATGTAGCGAAGGAGGTCGGCAGTTTCCAGTTCGCGGCCCTTGGCCGGGCCATTGTCGCCATTGCTGACGGCCTCGGCGCCGGCCTTGTTGGTGGCGTCGTTCCAGACGACGAGACCAAGCGGCATGTCGGCGGCGATGATTTTCCAGGTCGCGTTGGAGTTTGCCAGTTCGCGCTTCAGCCACTTCATCTGCTGTTCGCCGAGGATGCGCGATTGCGGCGTCACCGTATCCTGCATGCCAGGACCGTTGGCGCCGCGATAGGAGCGCATGTCGAGGAAGAACACGTCGAGCAGCGGCCCGTAGGCGATCTTGCGATAGACGCGGCCCGGTTCCGACGGCTCGTAGCGGATCGTCGTCATCTCGTGGAAGGCACGTGCCGCGCGAGCCGCCAGCACATGGATGTTTTTTTCCGAGTAGCGGTCATCGGCGCTCAGGTTCTTCGAATCCGACCAGTTGTTGACCACCTCGTGATCGTCCCACTGGTAGAAGGTCGGGCAGATGGCGTTTAGCCCCAGCACGTTCTTATCCATCATGTTGTACTTCCACTGGCCGCGGTACTCGTCCAGCGTCTCGGCAACCTTGCGCTTTTCGTCGATGAGGACCTTGTTCTTCCACTTGCTGCCGCCGGGCAGCTCGACCTCGTCCTTCATCGGGCCGTCGGCATAGATGGTGTCGCCGGAATGCAGGAAGAAGTCGGGCGTATGCTTGCCGATCGTGGCATAGGTCTTCATGCCGGTGTCGTCGATGCCCCAGCCCTGGCCGGCGGTATCGCCCGACCAGGCGAAGCGGATGTCGCGTTTCGAGGCCGGCGCCGTGCGGAAGCGGCCGACGATCGGCTCGGAGACGGCGTTGATGTCGGCAAGATCGGCCGCGACCATGCGATAGAAGATGTCCTGGTCGGAGGTGAGGTCGGTGAGCAGCCGCTTTACGGTGTAATCGCTGGCCGGCGACGTATCGAGCGGCGCAAGGCGCAAGGGATTGGCGAAATTCTCCGTCGACGAGACTTCGAACATGACGCGCGAAGGGCGGTCGGTCCGCGTCCACACCACGCCACTGGTTGCGTCGACATCGCCCGACTGGATGCCATGGGTGAAGGCGGGCCGCTGATTGGCGCGCGAATAATAGGGAAGCGCGAGGCCCGATACGCCGACGAGGCCGGCGGCGCTCGCCGACGTGACAAAAGCGCGGCGCGAAATCTTGTTCATGGCTGTCTCCTGGATGGCTTAAACGTCGCCGCCAAGGTCCAGCCTCAATGTTTCACGCACATCTCGAAACCATGAAGGTTTTCTGACGATCAACAGGCTGGCGAATCTCCCCCCTCGAGGGGGAGATGTCGCCGAAGGCGACAGAGGGGGTCGTGTCGCGTGGAGCGCCAACCTCCTGCGTCGGCGATAAGGGGCCGAGCCCGGTCGGACCGACCCCCTCTGGCCGCTTCGCGGCCATCTCCCTCAAGGGGGGAGATTAGCGCTCGGCCGTCACAGCTCAAGCCGCCTGCGGGTTCGGCTCGAAGGCCGGACGGCTGGTGTTGATCAACAGCGAGATGCAGGCTGCGGCTATTGCCGTCATGCCGGCGATGAGGAAGGCAAGTTCGTAATTGCCCTGCAATTCACGCATGGTGCCGCCGAAGAAGGCGGCCGCCGCTGCACCCACCTGATGGCCGGCGACGACCCAGCCGAAGACGATCGGCCCGCTGCGGTCGCCGAACGCCTCGTTCGACAGCCTGAGCGTCGGCGGCACGGTGGCGATCCAGTCCAATCCGTAGAGCACGGCGAAGATGATCAAGCTGGTCGACGAAAAGCCGGAATAAGGCAGATAGATCAGCGACAGGCCGCGGATGCCATAATAGACGCCGAGCAGCTTGCGCGGGTCGAAACGGTCGGTGAGCCAGCCCGACAGCGTCGTGCCGATCAGGTCGAAGATGCCCATCAGCGACAGCAGGCCGGCGGCTTGCACCTGGCCGATGCCCATGTCGCCGCAAAACGCGATCAGGTGCGTTCCGACCAGTCCGTTGGTGGTGAAGCCACAGATGAAGAAGGTGGCGAACAGATACCAGAACACCCGCGTGCCGGCGGCACGACGCAGCGTGCTGAACGTGTGGGTGAGGAAATTGCCCTGCGAGGCCGGCGGAACCGGCGGCACGTCGTCGACGTCCGCGCCGTAGCGCACCATGCCGATCGCGGACGGCCGTTCCGGCACCAGCAGCCAGACCAGCGGCACCAGGCAGGCGGTGGCGACCGCAATGGCGATGGCGACAGGCTTCCAGCCGCCCGACTGGGCGAGCGCGGCGAGCAACGGCAGGAACACCAGCAGGCCGGTGGCGGCCGAGGCCGACATCAGCCCCATCACCAGGCCGCGATTGGTCTTGAACCAGCGATTGACGATGGTGGCGCCGAGCACCGTGGCGACCGCGCCGGAACCGACGCCGGAGAATACGCCCCAGGTGAGAAGCAGGTGCCAGGGCTGGGTCATCAACAGGCTGAGCGCCGTCGAGCCCGACATCAGCACCAGCGACGCCAGCAGCGTGCGGCGCAGCCCGATCCGTTCCATCAGTGCCGCGGCAAACGGCCCGGTCAGGCCGTAGAGGAAGATGCCGATGGCCGCGGCGAGCGAGACGACATCGCGCCGCCAGCCGAAACTCTCCTCCAGCGGCAGCATCATGACGGCCGGCGCCGACCGCAGGCCCGCCGCGATCAGCAGGCACAGGAAAATGACGGCCACCACGACGAAAGCATAGCGCTGGCCAAACGGGCGGGATCGAGCTATCATGTTACTGACCGGTACGTTGCAATGCATGGGAGCATACGTACCGATCGGTAACATTGTCAAGCAGGCAACGGCACGTCCAAGAATGAAAAGCATTGAGCCAACGATCAAAGCGGATGAACGGCCCCGCGCGGGCGAAAAAATCCTTCGCGTTGCCCGCGACCTGTTCTACCGGCAAGGCATCAGGGCGATCGGCGTCGACGAGATCGTGCGGCGCGCCGGCGTCACCAAGCCCAGCCTCTATCGCAGCTTTCCGTCCAAGGACGAATTGGCCGCGTCCTATCTGCGGCAATACGACCTCGAGTTCTGGGCCCACTTCGACGCGGCGGTGGCTGCCCATCCCGGCAATCCGCGCGCGCAGATCGCCGCCTTCCTGACCCGCATCGGCAAGCGCACGCAAAAGCCCGACTATCGCGGCTGCGGCATGACCAATGCGGCCGTCGAATATCCCGAACGTGGCCACCCGGCCCGCGTGGTGAGCGAGGCCAACAAGCAGGAATTGCGCCGACGCCTGCGCGCCATGGCGGCGGCAATGGGTGCCGGCGACGCCGAGACGCTGGGCGACGGGCTGCTGCTCCTGATCGAAGGCGCCTATATCAGTGGCCAGCTGTTCGGGGCCGGCGGACCGGCGAAGTCTGTGGCCCACAATGCCGACCTGCTGATCGAAGCGAGCTTGAAGAAATAGCGTTTGACGATACCGTGCGGCAGCCCCGAAACGGAGTTGCCCGCGATGCGTGCTCTTTTGCTGATCCCGCTTGCCCTCGCCGGCCTCTGCCAGCCTGCCCGGGCCGGCGACATTTCCAGTGCCTACACCGATCTCGACTGGAAGAAGGACTGCGTGACCTACGCGCAGGCGGAGGAAGGCGACGGCGACTGGGCCAGTCTCGCCTGTTCGGGCTATCGCGGCTACCCGGTGCTGATCGCCTACGACGACGCCCGCGAATCGCTGTTTTATGGTTTTCCGCCCAGCGACATGACCGCAGTCTGGGAAAGTTTTGTCGCCTTCAACACGGCCGCATCCAAACTCGAGTGGCGCATCGAGACGAACGGCGATCGCGCCGTCCCGTTTGCGGTCATCCATCGGCGCTCGATCAGCAATCCCGAGGTGGAGAACAAGCCGACCGACGTGCTGATCGTCGCCAAGGTCGCCCAGCCGGAGACCTATGAAGGCTGCACCGTCGGCCTGGTGCTGGCCACCGGCAACCCCGGCGCCAACGACCAGGCACGCAAGCTCGCCGACGAGAAGGCGCGGACCTTTGCCTGCGGCAAGGACAAGCGCGTGGTTATCGGCAACGCGCCCGCTTTCGGCCGCGTCGACAATTAGGAGCGCGTCGCATTGAAAAGTAACGTCGGTCAGCGCTGCCCCTCATTGCCCTGCCGGGCATTTCTCCCCGTATAGTGACGGGGAGAAAGACGCAGCCATCAATGGTTTCGCCAATTACCACCGTTGCTGAATGGGCGCCAAGGTCGAGGTCAGCGGGCTTCTCCCCGTTCACGGGGAGAAGGTGCCGGCAGGCGGATGAGGGGCGGCGCTACGCCAGCAGTTTGCCCGCAAATTCAGGCGCTGGGCTACTTGCTTGCCTTGGCCCGTTCGATCGCCTCGACGATCATCTTCTTGGCGTAGGCGGCGTCGTGCCAGCCCTCGATCTTGACCCATTTGCCGGGTTCGAGATCCTTGTAGTGCTCGAAGAAGTGCTGCACCTGCTGGCGGGTGATGTCGGGCAGGTGCGTGTATTCGGTGACGTTCTCGTAGCGCAGCGTAAGCTTGGGCGACGGCACCGCGATGATCTTTTCGTCGAGGCCGGAATTGTCCTCCATCACCAGCACGCCGATCGGCCGCACATTGATGACGCAACCCGGCACCAGCGCGCGCGTGTTGCAGACCAGTACGTCGATCGGGTCGCCGTCACCCGACAGCGTGTGCGGCACGAAGCCGTAATTGCCGGGATAGCGCATCGAGGTGTGCAGGAAGCGGTCGACGAACAGCGTGCCGGCCTCCTTGTCCATCTCGTACTTGATCGGCTCGCCGCCGATCGGCACCTCGATGATGACGTTGATGTCCTCCGGCGGGTTCTTTCCGATGGCGATGGCTTCGATGCGCATGGCTTTTGTCCCTCTTTCGATTGGAAACCGATAGCGGGCAGCGGCGCATGGTGCAATGCGGCGAATGGTACTGAAATCGGCTGAGGGTGTTGGCGAGAGGCGTGTCGAGCCGTCATTCCCAGACGAAGGCGACCTTCTTCAGAGCCTTCTGCTCGAAAACCTCGACTCCCTCGGCGACGTCGCGGCCGCCGGCGCCGGCATAGAAGGTGAGCGCGTTCTGGTTGTCCTCCAGCGCCCACACCACCATGCCTTTCAGCCCATGGTCTGCCAGTCGCGCCCGTGCTGCCGAGAATAGCCGGCTGCCGAGCCCGATGCCCTGATATTCCGGGCGCACGTAAAGTTCGTAGATCTCGCCCTGCTGCTTGAGCTCGCGGGCGCGGTTCTTGCCGATCGTGGCGTAGCCGGCAACCTTGCCGCCGATCTCGACGACCAGGACGGTGGCGGCGCGGCGAATGGCGTTCGCCCACCAGTCGGCGCCGCGGCGGTTGATCATCGATGTCAGCGTGCGATGCGGGATGATGCCGGAGTAGGCGCCGCGCCAGGCCAGCAGGTGCACGTCGGCGATGGCGCCTGCGTCGCGCGGCTCGGCTTTCCTGATGTCGATGCTCAGCGTCTTCATGATTGGTTAACCATAAACCCGCACCGCCCGATTGCAAGAGTCCGGTCAGCCGCTCCCAAGCTTTCGCACAGACGATAGACGTGCCGTTGAGTGCTGAAAAAACCGTTCGTAGCGACTCAGATTTCGACCAGATGGTCGTCGAGTTCGTTGCTGTCGCCGGAAGAAACCGGGAAATGCTCGGCCAGCACCGCACCCGTCGCTTCGATCGCCTTGATAAAGCCGTCGGCGAGACGATGGTCGCGGGCATGCGCGGTAAGGTCGCGGACGACGCCGTCCCAGACATGCTGGCCGACACGGCTGTCGATGCCGCTGTCGGCGATCACTTCGGCGTAGTGCTCGGCGATCGAAACGAACACCAGCACACCGGTGCGCGCCGTGGTGCGGTGGACGTTGCGGGCGAGGAACTGCTTTATCGCATTGGCGTGCGCGGTCTGGTAACGCAGCCGTCTCGGCACCAGGTGGATGCGCAAGCCGGGCAGCGCCCACAACAGCACAAGCACCGAGGCCATCGCCAGAAGCTGGGCGATGACGAAATGCGGCAAGCGGATCGACAGCCACCACGCTTCCAGCCCGTAGCTGACGGCGAGGCTGACGACGAGCATCGCCAGCGTCGCCATGAAGGCCGCCGGAAAGAAATAGCCGTCGCTGGCATAGGCGACCACGCAGTAGATTTCGCCGTCGGTCTTCGATTCGGCGACGCGGATCGCTTTCGCGATGCGGTCATGATCCTCGGGGCTGATCGGTCGAGTTGCCATGTCGTGTCTCACCAGCTTCCTGAAGATCCGCCGCCACCGGACGAGCCGCCGCCGCCCGAAAACCCGCCACCGCCTGAGCCGCCTCCGCCCGACGACCAGCCGCCAGAAGATTGCCGGCCCGGCTCGAAAATCATGCCCAGCCAGCGATAGCGACCGGGGCCGATCTTCCGGCCGAAGATCGGCGGCAGGATGGAGGCGGCGATGCTGCCGAAGAAGATGATCGCCCAGATGCTTATGAAGATCGCAAAGAACAGATCGTCGGTGTTGAACGGCGGCTGCTGGTTGCGGGTCCCGCGCGCTTCCAGCACTTCCGGATTGCCTTCCAGCACCATGACCATGTCGTCGACGGCCTTCATTATGCCGCCGGAGAAATCGCCGGCGCGGAAGGCCGGCACCATGTCGTTTTCGATGATCAGCCTGGTGTGCAGGTCGGTCAGCGTGCCTTCCAGCCCGTAGCCGACCTCGATGCGCATCTTGCGGTCGTCCTTGGCGACCAGCAAAAGCACGCCATTGTCCTCGCCGGCCTGGCCGAGCTTCCAGGCGCGGAACAGCCGGTTGGCGTAGGGCTCGATTTCCTCGCCGTCGAGGCCAGGAAGCGTCGCGACGACGATCTGGTCAGAGTTCTTGGCCTCGAAATCCGCAAGCTTGCGGGTCAGCGCCGCTTCGGTTGCGGCATCGATGATGCCGGCATTGTCGACGACCCGCCCGGTCAGGGCAGGCAATTCGGCGGCAAGGGTGGCGAGGGGGAGGAAGAGGGCTAAGTAGAGAAGGGCTAGAGCAACCGAACGGAACGCAAGGCTTGCGTTCCGTTCCACCCCCCTTGAGGGGGAGATGTCCGGCAGGACAGAGGGGGGTGGGACGGAGTACAAGGTCAATGGAACTGCGCTCGCTAAGCGCCGATCACCCGCCCTGCTGCGTGCCGAAATCGACCTTCGGCGTCTGCATCTTGTCTTCCTCGATGGTGAAATTGGCGAATGGCTGATTGTCGCGGAACCACAGGGTCGCCCAAATCACCGACGGGAAGGTCCGCAGCGTCAGATTATACTCCCGCACCGCCTCGATATAGTCGCGGCGGGCGACCGAGATGCGGTTCTCGGTGCCTTCGAGCTGCGCCTGCAGCGCCAGGAAATTCTGGTTGGCCTTGAGGTCGGGATAATTCTCCACCACTGCCAGCAACCGCGACAGCGCGCTGGTCAGGCCGGCTTGACTGTCCTGGAATCTCTTGACCGCTTCCGGATCGCTCAGCGTCTCGGGCGTCACCGTCACCTGCGTCGCCTTGGCGCGCGCCTCGACCACGGCATCGAGCGTATCCTTCTCGTGCGCGGCATAGCCCTTGACCGTCTCGACCAGGTTGGGAATGAGATCGGCGCGGCGCTGGTACTGGTTCAGCACCTGGCTCCATGCGGCCTTGGCGTTTTCCTCCGCCGTCGGAATGGTGTTGTAGCCGCAGCCGGCCAGCAGCGGCAGCACGATCGCCATCATCAGCAAGGCTGGCAGGTTGCGGAAGACGAAAGGGGAGGAAAGGGCAGGCATGGAAAAATCCCTCAACAAGACTGACGGGCGAAGCATTACCACAATCCGCGCGCAAGAACATGACTTCAACCTGGGGTGCTGCTGGTGCTTTGGCATTCACTCTCAGGCCCTGTAACTGGCCGGGCGAACAGGTTAAAGTCGCTGCGAAAACAGGGTATAGCCATGGCGGGACGCCAGGACAGCGACGACGAATCGCGCCGCATCATCGAGCGCGTGGCAAGTGAAACCGACCCGGCCTCGTCCGTTGCGCGGACCGCGAAGGGCGCGCGCGATGACGTCACTGCTGCAGATGCCGACCGGGCGGACCCGATCGAATATTGGGGCACACGCATCGGCCGGGCACTGGGGCTCATTGTCGGCATTGGCCTGTTGATCTGGCTCGTGCTTTTCATCATCCAGGGTTAGGAACCTCGTGAGCACCGAAGAACACGACGCGCCGCGCGCGGTCATCGTCATTTCCAGCCATGTCGCGCGCGGCTCGGTCGGCAACCGCGCCGCGGTCTTTGCGCTGGAGACGCTGGGCTTTCCGGTGTGGGCGGTGCCGACCGTCATCCTGCCCTGGCATCCGGGCCATGGACGGGCGACGCGCATCGTGCCGCCGCTCGATCAATTCAGGGCGCTGATGGCCGATCTCGAGCGCGCGCCATGGCTGGGCGAGGTCGGCGCGGTGCTGTCCGGCTATCTCGGCGAAGGCGGCCAGGCCGACGCCGTCGCCTCGCTGGTCGGCGCGGTCAAGGCGAAGACGCCGGACGCCGTCTATATCTGCGACCCGGTGATGGGCGATTCGGGCGGGCTCTATGTGCCGGAGACGACCGCCATTGCGATGCGCGACCGGCTGATGCCGACCGCCGACATCGCCACGCCCAACCGCTACGAGCTGGAATGGATGGCGGGAGCGCCGCTGCCCGACCTCAAGGCGGTGATGGCGGCCGCCCTTCATGCCGGGCCGTCGACCATGCTGGTCACTTCGGCGCCGGCGATGATGGCCGGCGGCACCGGCAATCTGCTGCTCAACGGCAACCAGGCGCTGCTCGCCGAGCATCGCCTCATCGACAAGCCGCCCAATGGGCTTGGCGACCTGACGGCGGCCGTCTATCTGGCGCGCATCCTGTCCGGCCAGCCGGCGGTCAAGGCACTGCAGTCGACCACGGCGGCGGTCTACGAGATCCTGGCGCGCACCGCCAAGCGCGGCGGCGACGAATTGCAGCTCGAAACCGATGCACAGAGCCTGTCGCACCCGATGGCGATGGTGCAGCTTCGCCATCTCCTGCATCCGGGGCGGGACAAAAGAGCGTGACTGTCGTCGGCGTCGATGGCTGCAAGGCCGGCTGGATCGCCGTTCGCCGCGATCCGGGCGCAGCACCTTCGGCAGCCGTTTTTCCAAGCTTCGCAGCACTGCTCGACGCATTGCCGGCCGATGCGACCGTCGCCGTCGACATGCCGATCGGCCTGCCCGATGTTTCGCAAAAGGGCGGCCGCGGGCCAGAAGCTCTGGTGCGGCCGCTGCTTGGCAACAGGCAATCCAGTGTCTTCGCCATCCCCTCGCGTGCGGCGCTTTACACGCATACGGATGGCTTCACCACGATTGAGGCCTGGCATGCCGCGCATCGCCAGGCAAGCGAAGTGGCCAAGGCGACCTCCAATCCGCCGCGCGGCGTGTCGATCCAGGCTTTTGGCATCTTTGCCAAGATCCGCGAGGTCGATGCGGTTCTGATCGCGCGTCCCGAACTGCGCCGCCGCGTCTTCGAATCGCATCCGGAAGTCGCCTTCTGCCGGCTGGACGAAGACCAGGCGATGCGCCTGCCGAAGAAGATCAAGGGCGCCGTCAACCCAGCCGGCATGGCGGAACGCAAGGCGCTGCTTTGCCGGCACGGTTATGTCAGGGGCTTTCTCGACCGGACGCCGCCGCGAGGCGCTGCTGCCGACGACTTTCTCGACGCCGCAGCGATGATGCTGATCGCCGGCCGCATCGCCAGCGGCGAGGCAAGGCCGTTTCCGGATCCGCCGCTCGCCGACCGTTTTGGTATCCCTGTCGCCATTTGGGCGTGAATCTCCTCGGCCCATCTATCGGCGAGCCAATCGCATTGGCGAATGGCAACCACGTCCTTCTGCGATTCGGCATTGCTCGCGACCGGCTTTTGCCGTTAGAGCCTTCCTGACCTAAAAGAGCTGCCGCCTAACCCCGAAAGGCTCCAGACGCCGCCAATGCCTCATCTCCCTGACCATCTGCTCACCGGCTACCGCAATTTCATGAGTGGCCGCTATCTCGCCGAAAGCGGTCGCTATCGCTCGCTTGCTCGCGAGGGCCAGGCCCCCGAAACGATGATCATTGCTTGCTGCGACTCCCGCGCTGCTCCCGAGGCGATCTTCGACGCTGGTCCCGGCGAACTCTTCGTGCTGCGCAATGTCGGCAATCTGGTGCCGCCCTATGCGCCCGACGACCAGTTCCATTCGACCTCGGCGGCACTCGAGTTCGCCGTGCAGAGCCTCAAGGTGAAGAACATCGTGGTGATGGGCCATGGCCGCTGCGGCGGCATCCGCGCGGCACTCGACAGTACGGCCGCGCCCTTGTCGCCCGGCGACTTCATCGGCAAGTGGATGAGCCTGATTGCGCCGGCGGCCGAGACCGTGTCGTCCAGCACCTTCATGACGGCGACCGAGCGGCAGACCGCGCTCGAGCGCATTTCGATCCGCTATTCGATCGCCAATCTCAGGACCTTTCCCTGCGTCTCGATCCTGGAAGGCAAGGGACGGCTGTCGCTGCACGGCGCCTGGTTCGACATCTCGACCGGCGAACTCTGGGTGATGAACAAGGACACCGGCGACTTCGAGCGGCCGGAGATGACATAGGAGGGTTGCATGGCATGCCGTTCGATCGCTTTGGCCGCAGCGGCGCTGCTGTTTTCAGTCATATCCGCCGGCGCCGACGACGGCGCGCTCATCGGCCGCTGGTATGCGGCGCTGCTGGTCGCCGATCGCACGGAATTATCGGATCTGCTTGCCGACGACGTCCGGATAAAACTCGACGATCTCGGCGTCGTCCAGACCAAGCAGGAATTCATCGCCTCCATTGACGACTGGGAGGGCGCAGTCGCCGGGGCTGAAATCCGCCATCGGATCGAGAAGACCGAAGGCGGCGTCATCACGGTGATCGCCTGTTATGATTTCCCCAACAACGACGTGCTGATACAGGAAACCTTCGCGATCGCCGACAACCGCATCACTGCCAGCTCGCAGGCGGCGATCGCCGAAAACTGCGACAGCTACTGACCAGCCGCGATATTGCGTGCGGCAAGCCAGCGCCTTACATCGGTGACGATCCGCCTCATCCCGCCACTCAGCGAGCCCCTCACTTACGAAAGATTGCCCATGCCGTCCGCCGTCGACCTCGCCGCCCATCCGCTGACCACCTGGCAAGGGCCGCTCGGCCTGCCCGATTTCACCCGCATCGGCGACGGCGATTTTTCCGGGGTTTTCGATGCGGCATTGGCGGCGCATGAGGCCGAGATCGAGGCGATATCAGGCAATACCGAGACTCCGACCATCGAGAACACGCTTGCGGCACTCGAGCTTGGCGGCGAGGCGCTCGACCATGTCTCGTCGATCTTCTGGTGCCGGGCCGGCGCCCACACCAACGAGGCGATCCAGGCGCTGGAGCGCGACATCTCGCCAAAGATGTCGCGGCATTTCTCGGCGATCTCGATGAACGAGAGGCTGTTTGCCCGCATCGACGATCTCTACCAGCGCCGCGACGCCCTGAAGCTCGACGCCGAAACACTGCGGGTGCTGGAAAAGACCTGGAAAAATTTCGTCCGCTCCGGCGCCAAGCTCGACGCCGAGGGCAAGAAACGGCTGGCGGCGATCAATGAGGAGCTGTCGTCGCTCGGCACGAATTTCGGCCAGAATCTGCTTGCCGACGAGCGCGACTGGGCGCTGTTCCTCGACGCGGCCGACCTTGCCGGCCTGCCGGAATTCCTGAAAAGCGCGATGGCCGAGGCCGCCGAGATGCGCGGCCAGAAGGGCCGCTATGCCGTCACCCTGTCGCGCTCGATCTACGAGCCGTTCTCGACCTTCTCCGAGCGCCGTGACCTGCGGGAGATCGCCTTCCGCGCCTTCACCATGCGCGGCCAGAACGGCGGCGCCACCGACAACACCGCCGTGGTGCGCGATATGCTGCGCCTGCGTGCCGAAAAGGCGAAGCTGCTCGGCTACGCTTCCTACGCCGCGCTGAAGCTCGACGACACCATGGCAAAGACGCCGGAGGCGGTGCATACGCTGCTCGACCCGGTCTGGGGAAAGGCGGTGGAAAAGGCCGCAAGCGATCAGATCGAATTGCAGCGGCTGGCGGCCGAGGCCGGCAGCAACGAAGAATTCGCCGCCTGGGACTGGCGCTTCTATCAGGAGAAGCTGCGCGCCGAGAAATTCGCCTTCGACGAGGCCGAGCTGAAGCCCTATCTGCAGCTCGACCGCATCATCGACGCCTGTTTCGACGTGGCGACAAAATTGTTCGGCATCAGCTTCGAGGAGAAGCAAGGCATTGCCACGTGGCACCCGGACGCGCGCGTTTTCGTCGTCAGGAATGCCGACGGCAGCGAGCGCGGGCTGTTCCTGGCCGACTATTTCGCGCGGCCCTCAAAGCGCTCCGGCGCCTGGATGAGCGCGCTGAAATCCGGCTACAAGCTTGGCGACGGCTCCAGGCCGGTCATCTACAACATCATGAATTTCGCCAAGCCGCCGGAGGGCGAGGCAGCGCTTTTGTCGGTCGATGAGGCCAAAACCCTGTTCCACGAATTCGGTCATGCCCTGCATGGCATGCTGACCGAAGTCACCTGGCCATCGGTCGCCGGCACCTCGGTCAGCCGCGATTTCGTCGAACTGCCCTCGCAACTCTACGAGCACTGGCTGACGGTGCCGGCGGTGCTGGAAAAGCATGCGCTGCACGTGACGACCGGCAAACCGATGCCGAAGGCGCTGGTCGACAAGATGCTGGCGGCGCGCACTTTCGGCGCCGGCTTCGCCACGGTCGAGTTCACCGCCTCGGCGCTGGTCGATATGGCCTACCACGCGCGGCCGGATGCGCCGGACGAGCCGCTTCGTTTCGAAGCCGAAACGCTCAAGAAGCTCAAAATGCCTGACACCATCGCCATGCGCCACCGCACCCCGCATTTCGGCCACATCTTTGCCGGTGACGGCTATTCGGCCGGCTACTATTCCTACATGTGGTCGGAGGTCCTCGACGCCGACGCCTTCGCCGCCTTCGAGGAGACGGGCGACCCGTTCAATCCGGCGCTGGCCGAGCTGCTCAGGAAAAACATCTATGCCGCCGGCGGCTCGAAAGACCCGGAAGAGCTCTACACCGCCTTCCGCGGCAAGATGCCTTCGCCCGAAGCGATGATGGCCAAGCGCGGGCTGGTGTAGAGCGAGGGGCCAACGGAGGACCAATCGCCAACCTCGGCGCCGCGGACCGACGATGTCTGATCAAAAGCACCTCGCAGCAGGCCACCTCACCGCGCTTGGGCGGCCATCCAGCGCCTCGATGGCTTTCGCCAGCGCAGCCGGATCGCCTGATATGCGCAGCGTCTTCAGCCGCGCCGTGCCGCCGGCGACGACCGAGACGGCCGACCGCGGCACGCTCAGCGCCTTGGCGACAAGCCGTTCGAGCGCCTGGTTGGCGGCGCCGTTTTCCGGCACGGCACGGACGCGGGCCTTCAGATGGCTTCGCCCGTCTGCCGAGATCTCGATGCCTTCGAGCCTGTCCATCGCCGCTTTCGGCGTCAGCCGGACGAACAGGTCGACGCCGTCGTTACGCGGGAGAAACGGCCCGGTCATGGAACCGCCGTCAGACGACCAGCGGCGCCACCGTGGTGAGCAGGAACTGCCGCAGGAAGAACAGGATCAGAAGCAGGATGATCGGCGAAATATCGATGCCGCCGAGATCGGGCAGGAAGCGGCGGATCGGCCGCAGCGCCGGCTCGGTCAGCCGGAACAGCATGTTGCTGACGCTATCGACGAACTGGTTGCGCGAGTTGACGACGTTGAAGGCGTAGAGCCAGGAGAAAATCGCCGAAGCGATGATGATCCACCAATAAATGTCAAGCGCCAGGACAATGGTCTGAATGAGGGCTATCATGCCGGTCTCCGATTGTTGCCGACATGTAGCCATTGCAGGCGGAGGCGGCAAGAGCCAGCTTCGCGGCACGGCAGGCCGGTGGCTGGCCGCCCGGCTTTTGGGCAAAACGCCGTCTTGACAGGAAACCGCCGCGCCCGATAAATGCGCCCATTCCGCTGGACGGGGCTGTAGCTCAGCTGGGAGAGCGCGTCGTTCGCAATGACGAGGTCAGGAGTTCGATCCTCCTCAGCTCCACCAGCGGGAGACCATAAGCATCTGATAAGACGTGGTATTTACTTCTCTTTCCCTTTCATCCCCACTTCTATTCCCACTTCCGCGCGTTGCGAGTGCCTGAAAGCAGCGTGGGACGGAATGAAACAGTTTTCCCTATTTGGCCGGCCAGGGGAATGGCTTTTTGCCCGGCTCCCGGCAGACTTGCGGAAAGTCAGATCCTTTCGCGCGCGATGTGGCATCACCAAAACCTTGGCAAGCGTCGGACAGCGAGCCCGTGGCCTGGCCGACCAGACTTTGCGGTGCGGCTCGCGACTGCGGATTTCTGTCCAGCAGCCATCTACTCACCATCTACTTTTGACACATCAGCCCTCTTGCCCCGTAGGCCGACTGCTCCCGCACATTAACTGGCCTTCGGGACATTGTTGCTCGGCTTTGAGAGGTTCGGGCTTCCCTTCGGGCCTGCCGGGGCCGGGTTTTTGCCCGTTATTTTATTGGACGGCATTTCAGCCCTCTTGCCCCGATTAGCGGCCGAAAATTTCTATGGGTGTCCTAGGGCGAACACTCAAAAGGTTCAAAAGGTCTGGGCCGCATGGCCCTCGCGCCACCAGATTCCACTACTTTGCTGGACAGGTCAGCCCTCTTGCCCCCTTCTCGCTGTTTCCCTGCTGTTTTATCAGCGGCAGTGGATTAACCGTAAATCTGTTAATTTTAAGTGGCCTAAGCCATTGGATCTTATAAGGCTTCTTGAACTAACCCCTCGGGAGCATGCGCGAAATTACCCTCCCAAATAGGGGGTAATGGCCGCGATTACTACGCTATAGCAACGGGCCGTTTTGATAGCGGTGCAGTGGCGAATTTTTTGCATAGGCCCCTATAGGGAACACTCAAAAGGTTCAAAAGGTATTCAGCTTCCGCGGCGGCGCAGGCTCGTAGCAGTAGTTTTACGAGACGTCATGGATTCAGGGGAGCGGGATCGGCTTGTCACTGAGTGTGCGCAAGTAGGCAATTATGTTTGTTCGTTCAGTCTCGTCCGGAACACCAGGCACTTCCATGTAAACGCCCGGCGTCGTGAGCATGGGCTCATACAGAAATTTGTTCAGGTCCTCGAGCGTCCATACCCCTTCCCAGCCGAGCAAAGCATCGGAGTAACGCATGTTTGCCATGGATGCCTTGTCGCGACCGACAATGTTCCACAGGTTCGGTCCAGTCCTGATCCCTCCGTGTGGCTCCACGCTGTGGCAACTGGAACACAAGCCGGTGAACCGGGTTCTGCCTTTCTCGACATCGGCAGAAGCCAGCTTCATCGAGATCGGGGCTGGCGTTGGCAAGACGACGCCGTGCGACAAGAGATACTCGGCAACTTCGCGTTGCCCCTTCAATTCCGCCATGTGGAGCGGTGTCTTGCCATCCTTTGTCTTCGCATTCACGTCCGCCCCGGCCTCGACCAGTGCCTTCACGCAATCGAGGCAACCGGATCTGACAGCGATGTGAAGGACGGCTTCTCGGTTGCGGCGCGCATTTGGATTTGCGCCACCGTCTAGCAGCAGCTCGATCAAATCGATCCTGCGTTTTGCCAGAGCCGGCATGAGGGCAGGACCTAAACGCGGATCGGGGGCAGCGTTGACGTCGGCACCGCGTTCCATGAGCAGTTTTGCCGCCGCAAAATGCCCGCCCCTGACCGCGAGATAGAGTGGTGTCGCTTGCCCATCGCTCTCATCGACATTGGCGCCTGCGTCGAGCGCTGCCGTAATCGCTGCGACATCGCCCGTTTTCGCGGCGTCGTGGATGGCGGCGGCATGCGATACAGTCGGAACGTGTCCAAGCACCAACAGAATGAAAAGCAAAACGCGCATTCCGCAATCCCTGTGTCATACTGGAGGACGAGGCACGATTTTAAGACGGCAAAGTCTACCTCAAAGTCCCTGATCGTGACAGCGACCATCGATGGCTCAATGATTGTCCTTACTAGCCGTCTTGTAACGGGCCGTAAGGTCCCATTCATCCGGGTCATGAAGCGCATGTTGCGACACCTGGCCGGGTTAGCTCCCCATCGCGCGCGTGCGCGTGCTGGTCGCGGAATTACCCTCCCCAATAGGGGGTAATGGCCTCGATTACCACGCTATAGCAACGGGCCGTTCTGATAGCGGTGCAGTGGCGAATTTTGAATAAACCCCTATGGGGAACATTCAGGTAAACGGTTACAAGCTCCTTGGCGCCCGAACCGAAAAAGCCCGCCGCCACCTTTTCGGCACGAACAGCTATGACGAAGGAACACGACCTCTGCAACGCGCGTCAGTCTTGCTTCCGCTTCCACAGATCCGAAGTCGATGCGTATGCGAACGATGCTGACCAAGCGATCAGGACGAGTCCGTTGAGACCCTCTAAGGCAGCAACGATTCGCATCGGCCCAGTGGCATAGACTTCGCCAAAGCCGATCGTCGTGTAACAGGTAACCGAGAAATAGAAGAAATCCGCTGCGCTTCCGGAAAACAAGCCTGCGAGACCTCCAAGGTCTGGATGGTGGTTCATCCAGGCGTAGGCGAGCGCGAAAAGACAGATCCCCACCACGTGAGCAATGATTGCTGCGACGACCAAGAGCAGCAGATCAACCCGCATCGAAAGTGAAAAACGACGCCTCATCGTTCCGGCGATATTCAGGGTCAGAACTTCCGGTTCAGGCTCTGCGGCGGAAAGGCAGAGAGGGGTCGATTCTTGCCGTCCACCGGTACCAAGTGTCAGACTTTCACCTAGCGGTAGCCGTCGAGCTTGATCTCGTGAATCCAGTCCTCGCCTCCGGGCAGCTTGGCGACCAGCTTAGGAGATTTGGGGCTTTTGACACCCATTTCAGACAGCTTTTGCCTTGGTCATGCCGGATCACCACCCAGCCCTTTTGAGATAGGCCGCGTCGGCGCGGCCCCAGTGATATTCACGACGGGCCGAGGTTGTGTTTAAGCTATGCCTCGATCTGTTCGCCCACGAACTCCAAAATTCGGCCACACGACGCGGTTGCTGATATTCACTATGCCAATTTCGCTTGCAGCATCTTGGTTGATACTTCACCATGCAGTGGAACGATATCTAGCGTCCGAAGGTGGAAGGTTTTGATCAAAATTGGCCTCAGCGTGGTTGCTGCAACCGTACTCCTTGTGACGCGCGCCTGGTCAGCCGACAATTCAGGAGTGGATCAGGCGCCGCAGACTGATGTCGACGTTGTCATTGAACTCGGCCTTGGCGGAATAATTCAGCCTGAATACGAAGGTTCAAAGGATTATGAGATTTCGCCGTGGCCAGTGATCGGCTTCGGCTATCTCGCCATCCCCGGTTCGTTTGCAATCGGTAGCCCAGAGGCTCAGGCAGGCGGATTCGCAATCGGTCCGTCCTTCAACTACACCTCTGATCGGGACGTCAGCGATGATCCAGACCTGTCCGGGCTTGATGATGTCGACGCTACATTCGAAGCTGGTTTGCGGGCCAGCTATGAATGGACCAACGCGGAGGTTTGGGGAGAGGCTCGCTATGCTTTCGGGGGTGCTGACGGTGTCGTGGGTGAATTCGGCGTGAACGCGGTGGCCCGGCCTACGCCTGAGCTCGAGCTCAAATTGGGACCTTTCGCGACAGTTGCTTCAGCCGACTATATGGACAGCTATTTCGGAGTTTCGGCTCGAGAATCCGCTAACACAGGCTTCAGAGTTGACGCCTTTGATCCAGGCGGTGGCTTTAAGAGCGTGGGTATCAGGGGGCTTGCAAGATATGAATTTCGGCCGACCTGGTTTTTTAACGCAAAGGCATCGTACAGTAAGCTTGTGGGCGACGCCGCCGATTCGCCGATTGTTAAGTTTGGCAGCGAAGATCAATTCGCTTTCGGCTTGAGTATTTCGAAGAGGTTCTCGTTCGACTTGTTCTAATACCTGGCGTCTGGGCCCGGCCGCGTGATTGCGCGGTCAAATGGGGTTGTTCTTCAGGCTTCCTTAACAGCCGGCATAGCGGCCCAGCATGGTTGTTTCAGTTCCCATTCCGAGGGGGGAGTGGCCAAGTCCAGTCCGGAGCTTGCTATGATCCATTCAATTCTCCACCCCAGCGACCTGAGTGTGGGCAACGAATCCGCGTTCTTGCATGGATTGAGGCTTGCACTCGCGATCAAAGGCGATTTCTCCATTCTCCACTCGGCCCCCATGCGGGAGGACGAGGATGCCGGCTGGCATTCATTCCCCGGCGTGCGGAGTGCTCTTGTTCGCTGGGGTCTAATTGATGCCGATGCTCCGCAAAGTGCCGTTGCCACCCATCTTGGCGTCCGCATCACGAAGGCGGAACTTCATGATGCTACTCCGGTCGGTGGTGTGCTGCACTGGCTCCAGGATCATTCCTGCGATCTGGTCGTGATGGGGACCCACGCTCGCGAAGGCGTAGGCCGCTGGTTAAAAGGGTCGATCGCCGCCGATCTTGCCTATCATGCCCGCTTGCCCACCCTGTTCCTGCCCATGTCCTCATCAGGGTTCGTCGATCCGGCCACGGGGACGAGCCTGATCCGCAATGTGCTGATTCCGATTGATCGCGCGCCACGCCCCGGGCCCGCGGTTTCCTTGGCGTTTGAAGTAGCGGACGCCTACGGCTGCGCGGATGCGATTATGCACTTGTTGCATGTCGGCGCGTCCGATGGCGCCCCTGCGATCTCCATTGACGCCGCACGCGATCAGCGGTTGCGACGCCACACTCGTCAAGGCATTGTCACGGACGCGATCGTCAAGTTTGCCGACGAGCTTAACCCGGAGTTAATCGTGATGCCGACCCTTGGCCGCCATGGATTCCTCGATGCGCTGCGAGGCAGCACCACCGAGCGAGTTTTGCGGCAAGCCCGACTTCCGCTGCTGGCGGTGCCCGCTTTGGAGGTTTGAGGCGGTACCTGGCGGGTTGACCGCCTTGGCCCAGGCACAGTGGCCGCGAAACGATGGCGAAAATAGCTGCGGAAAGCGGTTCAAGGAGTCGCTGATCCTTGGACTGCCCGGGAGTTCGGTCGTCGAGGACATCCTTACCACCCTCTCAAAGCTCTCCGGCCTGTCCGTAATCGCGCGCCATTCAAGCCTCGTCGGGCTTCCCTTCGGGCCTGCCGGGGCCGGGTTTTTGCCCGTTATTTTATTGGACGGCATTTCAGCCCTCTTGCCCCGATTAGCGGCCGAAAATTTCTATGGGTGTCCTAGGGCGAACACTCAAAAGGTTCCAATTTTAACGAATCGTTGACCGCGCTGTCCCAAAATAGGACGGCGCGGTCAAACCCCCAAACGGGCTGCGCTGGCGGCTCCGGCGATTCTTCCGCGTCACTGTCGGAGCCGCTACCACACTCCTCCAAACTACCAGTAGTGGTTGAATCAACTGTTACCGCACGTGCTTTCCAGTGCGTTTTCCCAGTCGTTAGACTTTGATGGAACAGGGCCTCGCCTTCACGGTTGACGCTGAGACAGTCGCGAAGCGCTTGCGAAGGCCATTATTGAGACGGTCGAAAGGCTAGCCGCGACGGGGTAAGGATACCCGTGATGCCTAGGCTCGGTGACGCTCTTCTGGCTCCAGCCCTGCCCTGAGTTCCTCCAGGCTGTTCGCGCCATATCTTACCGGTCGAAGAAGGGCAAGGGGCGGCGGCCGGGGGAACGACACACCAACCGTCAACCAGCCACCCAGACCAGCAGTGCGACGCCGATGGCGTAGGGAACCAGAACAACCGCTAGCGCGACCCAAAAACCTGGATCTGCCAAAGCGGCCAACTCACTGAGAAGTTGCCTCATGCCGGCGAATGAAGGTAACCGCAGAGATTGCCGCGCTATAAGGCCGGTCCGTTCTGATAGCAGTGCAGTTGGCGAGAATCTCGCATAAGCGCCTCCGACAGAACTCAAGCGCCCCCGATGAAAAGCCCGCGACCTGAGGCAGCGGGCCAAAAACACGAGGCGCCGCTGAAACCCGACATCGTGTAGACGCGCCGCCGTTCATCGACGGTTCAGGCTCCTTGGCGTAAACTGGATAGCCAGCAACTGCGTCTTCCTATTCAGAGGAGTCCGCGATGAAAAGGCTCTTATCAGCACTAGCAGCCACAATCTTGGCCGTATCTTTCGCCTTGCCGGTCAACGCCGCGCCGATGTTCATGCAGAAACCCGAGCAAGCCCAGGCCAACGTGGTCGAACCCGTCAAAAAATGGAAAAAGGGGCACGGTAATCGTCACTGGCGGAATGGCCGCCACTGGAACAACCGGTACGCAAGGCGGAATGGCCGCCACTGGAACAACCGGTACGCAAGGCGGAATGGCCGCCACTGGAACAACCGGTACGCATGGCGAAATTGCGGCTACTATGGTTCTTGTTATCCACGCCGCTACTACGGCTACCGTAACTACTATCCGCGCTACTATCAGCCGTACTATCCGGGATACTATCCGGGCTACTACCCAGGCTACTACCCTGGCTACTATCCTGGCTACTATCCTGGCTACTACCCTGGCTCGGGAGTGAGCATTTATCTGTCGTTCTAGCCAGCTGGATGCCCCTGCTGAAATCGTCAAGCACGCCCCTTGCGGGGGCCCAGCTTGCGCTTGTGCAGCCCTTGCGGGCTTGGGGGGCCATGCATGAAACCGGGTTCATCCGGGGAATGTCGGTCTCCATAAGTTTCTGAACGGGCCTCGCTTTCGGTCGGCGGCCAGGCACCAGCATGACATCCGTGCTAAGTGCCCCCAATTCGGAGGGAAAGATGCGACTATTTTTGGTGTTGATTTTGATGGCTCTGAGCGGCTGCGTATCCAATGTTTCCCCGGATAGTGATGGTATACCACGCCGCGCGTCCTTTGCTGGAAACCGTTAGCCCGCTCAATTTGGCTGATTGCCAACGCCTATTTGCCGGTGCCTCAGCACTTGACGAGGAAAGCGAGACAAGCGGCAGCGCATAGAACGCGGAAAGCTAGCTTTCATCCCAAAAATCCTGCAGCGAGGCGTGGCGCAAGTCTTCCTCGCCGCGTAGGTGCTTGACGCGGGCCTTGATGCCCGGCTTGACCCATTGCGTTGCCGGTCGCTTTGGCATGTCCTTGGGCGGTGACCCGGCATGCTCCTGGACCCTTTTCCAAAGTCGTTCCCGCATCTCGCGATTCACGCTCACGAACGCACTGCCGACATATTTGCGGGTGCCTGGCTCAGCCATCAGAGCAAACGCCGGCTTGCCCCTCTCGCGTTCGACGCCGAGGAGTTCAAACTCGCTTTCGGTGAAGCATTTTGTCTTCAGCCAATTGGTAGTTGGGCCGCTGCGATATTTGCTGTCTCGACGCTTCGATACCATCCCCTCCAGGCCGGCCGTGTCGATCAGATGATAGATCGCCTTGGCTTCGCCTGGCATCGTCTCGCTGAACTGGATGCGGCTGTCAGACCCTATAAGGCCGGCCAGGATTTCTCGCCGATCCTCAAGCGTCATGTCGCGCAAGTCGTGGCCGTTGAGATGCAGCAGATCGAACGCGACGAAATAGAGGTCGTGCTGGCGCCTGGTGATTGCCTTGCGCAGCGCGGCAAAATCCGAAAGGCCAGCCTCATTCAAGACGACGACTTCGCCGTCAATGACGGCGTTCTGTACGTTGAGAGCTTTGGCTGCCTCGACCAGATCGCGGTATTTGGAGGTCCAGTCGAGTCCGCGGCGGGTGAAAATCCGAGCGCCGCCGGCGTCGATGATGATTTGGGAGCGGTAGCCGTCAAATTTGGCTTCATGCATCCAGTCATCGCCTTGGGGCGGCTTGGCTACCAAGGTCGGCATCATCGGAGGAATAAACTCAAGCCGGACGCCGGCACTCACTCTTTTAGGCACCAAATTGACTCTAGGCTCATCCGATTTGATGGCTAGGAGAACGGACCATGACCATTTTAGTAAATTAGCAATGATGCATGTAGTGCCATATAGTTCGCCCGGCCGGCGACCCCCACGCCCCCGCCCGCTGGCTAGGCCAGGCGGCCCGATAGTCACCCCGAACTGCTATCGGGCCGTCCCCTAGAAAATCGCACGGTAGCGGCCGACCTGAGCCGAGGTAGAACCAATAGGCGATGGCTTCGGCCGACGGAGTCCGCTCGACTTTGGACGCCGCGCCACTAGCATCCTCCTTGACGCCGATCTCGGGTCAAAGTGTAGTAATACTTAATTTCCTGAATTGTACCTTGATGGCGCCTTGTTTTCTCGAGACGCATACGTCAGACTATCGCGTTAGAGTTCTTATTCACAGGCTTGGAGTCCGTTTGATGAAGAGCGGGAAGACTTCCAAAGGAAAGACAGATAAACTTGTCCCGGAAGAACAGGCACGTCGTGAATTTCTAAAGAATGCCGGGCGTTTTGCTGTTGTAACTCCTCCATCCATTGCTCTGTTGCTTGGCACGAGCTTGAACTCGCAAGCTATTGCCGCATCGCATGGCGCACGTCCCGGACATGGATGGGGCAGCAAGAAACGCATCCACTCTGGTCCTCCTGGCCGCAAGCGTTAGCATGTTCTTTTGGTCGTTCTGGCCGATCATAGATGACGCGTATAGCAGGCGGAATGCCGGCCTCATCATGAGGAGCGAAGGAAGCCTTCCTCCTCGGCAGCAGCCTCGAAGGCCTTCCTTACATCGTCGGGCGCGCGCTCGCCTTTAATGAGAGCGACGCAGGCCTCGATGGCCTCCTTCCACTTAGGTCCCCGCTTGGTCCATTTCATGAGTTCCGCCGCGGCGCCCTCGACGTTGGTACATACGTAGGTGAACTCAGGTCGGTCGGTTCCGATGTAGACCGGAGGGTGAAACCAATGGATACCCATGAGGGTGCCACCGCCATTTTCGCCTGAGTTAAGAACGGTTGGATCGCCAGCCATGGCTACCTCTCCTACCCCTGAATTATCATTGGCCGGCAAACGGGAAGGGGAGAATAGGTTGAGAGAGAGGGACATTGCAGCGTGTCACTTTCTGGAGAGATTGAAGCCGGGTTGGTTGTCCAGCGCCTCGACGACAAAGGATACGGCAATCAAATCATCGGCAGGGATTCTGCCCTTGCCGTCCTCCATGACGGCTGCGACCTTTTGAAAGGTCTTCAGTTCACTTTCGGTAATCCGGGCGCCGCGCATCCTCTCATTGAGGTCGGCCACGCGCATTCGCAGCGCCTGGGACGCTCCAATCTCACGGTTCGACATGATGATCAAATTCCTCCCTTGATGGCTTCCCGCCGCACCTTTCGGCACGGCGGGTCCAGTCGCTTAGCTCATTCGATAATTTTGATGATCTTGCGTGTGCCTGGGTCAACGACAACGGTCCGGTTGTCGACGACAACGGTGCGGTATTTTGTGTTGGGGACTTCATGAAGTTCGACGGTTTCGGGCAGGGTTGAGCCGATATTGAGCTCCACTCCAGGGATTTTCACCGACGCGAGCGGCTGCTTTTTCACATATTCCCTGATGACCGTCTCCTGTTCAGGCTCGATGATTACGTCCTGAGCAGCAACGGCGCCGATGCCTGCCAGCAGCAGAAATCCCGCGGCGAAGGTTGAAAGATGCATTCTCATAATGGGCTCCTTGCGTGAGTTCCGCTGAACGGCTCGTCGCGCCAGCCCCACCCAACCTCAGGCGGCCGCAAACGTTCCCTGATTGGGCTTCGGTCTTCTCCAAGGTCGGACCTAAGTCTGACCTTGCTATCGCATAGGGCTAGGACGGGGCGCAGCCCGGAACCCGGACTGCAAGCACTCGTTGCTCGCCATGTGCTCACAGGAGAGAGACCATGGAGAATAGTGTCCACCAAGCTCGCTGGTTGCTCGCTCCGGTGTTCGCCGTATCGATCACGTTCCTGGCGATAGGAATCATCGTTAGCTAAGTAGGGCCACCCCACTTGAGATCTGCGCAGCTAAGTCCCTTCCTGCGCTGATAAGGGACCACCCGCCATTCCTCGATTGGCGGGTGGTCCGCCAATCAATTATGGCTGGCCAGTCCGGGTGGGCGAGGCCTGTCAGCGATTAAGGTCGCGAGGGCGGCATCACCTCACAGCAGGTCTTCGGCAACCCCGTCGAACTTCCTGAGGCCTACGCTTGGAGGCTCTTGCTTGAGAAGGCCCTGTTCAGATGCGGCCGCCTCGAATGCAGCGAACGCAGCCTGGTGACTGCAATGTCCGGCCAGGCATTCCCCAACCATTCGGATTGCCTCAAGTCGCGACGGGTTGTCCATGAATGGCCATGGTTGCTGAAGCGCCGTCTCAGCATCAGGGATCGACGCAACAAGCATCGATCTGTGATTCAGGTAGATTGTGACCTGCCATTGAATTTTCATCCGGCTGCAGTTAGAGCCTCGGCGGGTTTTACGCCGTATGGCGCGGGTTGAGCAA